>JBAWYZ010000331.1:0-2889 GCA_037143255.1 Leptolinea sp.
GCGTAATTTTGATAATGGAATATGCTTTGACTCCCGTTCTGCTGCAATACCAGTCCAAGCTTCGGGAAGTAGTAATGGGGTGACTCCCCCCTTTATTTCTGCGGCAACCGCGGTAATCGCTTCGCGTGCAGTGTTGATCTCTGTCGCGGCCAGTTCAATATCCTTACGGACAATCCGACCACCTGGCCCGCTCCCGCTAATTCCATCTAGAGTTATGCCAAATTCACGTGCTATGCGCTTGGCCAATGGCGATGCTTTGACCATTTCAGCAGCTGCTCCAGGGATATTGATTGTTTCGGATGCAGCTTTGCTTTCACTTTCTTGATCGGCTACAGGCAAAAGTTCCTGCATTTTCGGGTTCTCTTTTCCCGTCGGGGTAGCTTGTTCCGCAACCCGCTCACCTGGAGCTGCAATGATGGCAATCGGCGTACCGACTGGAACCATGCTGCTTTGTTCCACCATGTGGCGGTACATAACCCCGCTGAAAGATGATTCTACTTCCACAGTGGCTTTGTCGGTTTCAATCTCAGCCAGGACATCACCTTTATTGACGGTCTCGCCCTCGGCTTTCACCCAGCGGACTAGCAAGCCTTCTGCCATATCAAAGCCCAGTTTGGGCATGGTAATAGTTTCAGCCATTACAGCACCTCCTTGACAGCTTTAATCACCCATTCTGGTTTTGGAAGTGCGAGCTGCTCAAGGTTGCGGTTATACGGTAGTGGAACTTCCAATTGTGCCACACGCTGTATAGGAGCATCCAGGTAATCAAAAGCTTGTTCATAAATTCGGGAAGCAACTTCTGCGCCAACACCGAAGGATTTCCAACCTTCCTCAACAACCACCACCCGGTTGGTTTTCTTGACCGATTCGATTATTGGTTCCATATCCAACGGACGTAAGGTGCGCAAATCTACAATTTCAGCTTCAATTCCCTCGGCAGCCAGTTGGTCGGCAGCTTTCATGCTGATTTCCAACATTTTACTGTAAGTTACAATGGTCACGTCTTTTCCTGTCCTTTGCACGATTGATTTACCGATTGGAACGGTAAAATCGCCTTCCGGAACTTCGCCGCGTGTCTGGTAGAGAGTGGCATGTTCAATGAACATAACCGGGTCATTGCAGCGGATGGCCGCTTTTAACAATCCCTTGGCATCTGCTGGAGTACCCGGAGCAACGACTTTGAGCCCCGGAAAATGGGCGAAGATGGCATCTGGTGTTTGTGAATGGGTGGCGCCCAGTTGACGCCCGCCACCGCCCACCGCGCGGATGACCATTGGCAGCACAAACTGACCGCCGAACATGTAGTGCAGTTTTGCCGCCTCGTTCACAATATGGTCCATTGCTGCAAAAGCGAAATTGATTGTCATTAATTCCGCCACTGGCCGTAAACCGGTCAATGCCGCACCAATTGCTCCGCCTATAATGGCTGCCTCGGCAATTGGCGTGTCCTTCACTCTTTTAGGGCCGAAGTGATCGTAAAATCCTTTAGTAACCGCATAAGTGCCGCCCCACACTCCAACTTCTTCACCCATAATGAATACTTTGGGGTCGGCTTCCATTTCCTCCCATAACGCCTGAGAGATGGCTTCGCGCATTGTAATTTTTGCCATTTTGTGCTCCTGCTCTGCTTATTCCACGTAGATGTCTTTGAATAATTCTTCCGGCGCAGGTTCCGGACTGGTTTCGGCAAATTCTACCGCTTCCATAACCTCAGTCTCTGCTAGTTGTTCCTGGTGATCCAGTTCGGCTTCGGTGGCAAATTTATTGGAGGTAAGATATAACCCGTAAATGCCGATAGGATCGTTTTCCAGCCATTTATGCACTTCATCTTGTTTGCGGTAGCGTTCTGGATCGCCCATCGAGTGACCCCGGAACCGATAGGTAATAAGTTCCAAAAAAAATGGACCTTTCCCCGAGCGGGCAGCTGCGATCGCATCAAGCGCTGCACCACGCACTTTCATCAAATCCATACCGTCCGCCTTGCTATGAGGCATACCGTAGCCTTCGGCTTTTTGCTGCATCGACGTGACGGCAGAAGCACGGTCAACCGATGTACCCATACCGTAGAGGTTATTTTCGCAGACCCAGACAATTGGTAGATCCCACACTTTGGAGAGATTCAATGCTTCATGGAAAAATCCAATATTACTTGCGCCGTCGCCAAACATACAGATTGTCACTCCGCCTGTTTCCTGGTATTGATCACCAATTGCCAAACCGGCAGCCAGAGGAAGATGTGCACCAACAATGGCGTGACCACCCCAGAAATTCTTACTCACATCGGCCATATGCATTGACCCGCCTCTGCCTTTCGAGCAGCCAGTGATCTTGCCAAGCAGTTCAGCCATTACTTCTTTTGCCGGAATGCCACAATTAATCGCTACTCCGTGATCTCTATATGCAGTTATCACGCGGTCTTCGGGTTTACGGGCTGAAATCAAACCGGTGCTTACAGCTTCCTGTCCTATGTATAAGTGTAAAAAACCGCCAATTTTACCCTGCTGGTACAGTTCGGCCGCTTTTTCCTCTACCCGGCGGATCACAATCATCTGCCGGTAAAGATCCAGATACTCCATTTTTTCCATGCTGTTCTACCTCCATCCATGAAGAGGAAATAAATTCAGATTTTGTATAAAAAATTATATCAGAATAGGACTGCAAGAGTTTCTCGATGGAGAGCTATTTGTAGAAGGTTTGTAACCATTGCAGTGGTTTCGGAGGTTAAAAGAAGGAATTCTTTCAATTTTGAACGGGTTGATTTGCCGGAAATTGCCATTTTAAATTGTAAGTTCCTCTACACGTAATGCCTCATTAGAAAATGTTACTTTGTACAATTGACCCACAGGTTGAAGAGTGCTATCATCTATTTAGCGGATTTATTTTTTATTT
>JBAWYZ010000332.1:0-2869 GCA_037143255.1 Leptolinea sp.
CCAAAAGCTGGGATGTATTCGGGGAATCCGCTTGGAAAAAATCCGGGGGTATTTGGATAATTCCCAATGTAAAAAGCAACCATGTTGAAAAGACAGACCATCCCTGTCAATTCCCAGTTGAGCTGATTGAAAGACTCGTATTATCATTGACCAACGAAGGCGATTGGGTGTTGGACCCGTTTATGGGAGTTGGGACATCAATTGTTGCCGCCACCCGGCATAATAGACGGTGTGCGGGGGCTGAAGTTGTTCCAAAGTATATCAAATTAGCTCAAAACCGGATTAATGAAGAAATCAATGGCACCTTAAAAACTCGCCCGATGAATAAGCCAATTTATAATCCAATTCAGGCAGGTAACAGTATGACTATTTCCCCCTGGTCAATCGAACAAAAAAAAGAACAATTAGTTCTATTAGAAAAGCCAACCAAAGGACAGGAATATGGGGAAAAATGAAAATCATTGAGGTTTATTCACACCTAAACGGTTTAGAGTACTTACTTATTCACAAACCGAAGTTGTGGGAAGAAATCCAGAATGTAATAATGAAAATTGATGCTGAAATTTGTAGGACAAAAGTATCAAAAGAAAAGCGAACTATGGATAAATTGCTCTTTAGCCCGATTGCAATGAATTTAGAATTCAAGACCCTGCTCAGGTCATATAATTGGGCTGAAAGTAGAGTCGGGTATTTGGTAACAAAAAACGAGAAACTAATACGTAAAACTCTCTCAATGTCTCCGGATGAACAGAGAAATGTAATAGCTGAAGCGGGTGAAACACCGATTTATAGTTATAATCAAACCGATTTTATTATAGAAAGGGTGACGATAGAAGTTCAATTTGGAAAATACTCATTTGTGGCCTAGGCCCTTTTTGTTAAACATCTGGCTTTTTATATAGGCGATGAAATTGATGTTGGAATTGAAATATTACCGATGAATCACTCCAATCACAAATGAGCTCAGGTGTCGCTTATTTTGAAGGCGAATTTTATAACGTAGTCAGGCACGGACGAGGGGTTCCCGCAGTCCCATTAGTAATAGTCGGGATTAGTCATTGATGCGAAGTTTAGAAAATTTGAATAATAATCAAAATTTGTATGCCAAAAGAAAATTTTTGATGAAATCAGGCGGTTCGCGCTCCACCTGAAGTAGTCTCATTTGATAACTTATCAAACACTAACTTTTCAACCCGGATGGCAATCAATGACGAACTTAACTCCAAATAATCCTGAGACTACGAATTTGACTCACCGAGTAGCAAACTTCCTGGGACTGCGCCGCAGCATGGCGGTAATGCTTTCGATGGTCATTCTGGTTGGCATGGGCGAACACATGGCTGAACGCTTTTTGCCAATCTACCTGATGGCGCTCGGCGGTGGGGCTTTGTCAGTCGGGTTCTTAAACGGCATGGATAACCTGCTCAGTGCGTTATATTCCTTTCCTGGCGGCTACCTGAGCGACCGGTTGGGATACAAACGCGCTTTGATGATTTTTAATATGATTGCCATGATGGGGTATTTGATTGTGATCCTCATCCCAACCTGGTGGGCGGTGATTCTGGGCGCTGTGCTATTTCTGTCCTGGTCGGCGATTTCTTTGCCGGCTACGATGAGCCTGGTAGCCGATGTTCTGCCGGATAAAAAACGCACCATGGGCGTCTCAATGCATTCGTTGGTTCGGCGCATCCCGATGGCGTTGGGACCGGTGGTTGGCGGGTTGCTAATTGCCTGGCAGGGCGAAATTGCCGGCATCCGTTGGGCATTCATTATCGCCTTCCTTTTGGCCGGTGTGGCGCTTATTCTGCAGCAGGTTTTTGTTGAAAATCGCAAATTCTCAGGGAAGGCTGAAGGCAACCCCTTAAAGCTGTTCGGCCTGATGTCGACGGCATTCCGAAAACTGCTTGTCGCTGATATTCTGGTACGCTTCAGCGAGCAAATCCCGTATGCCTTCATGGCCATCTGGGTCATCAAGAACAATGGTTTTTCGCCGGTGACCTTCGGTCTGCTCACAACCATCGAAATGGTGACAGCCATGCTTGTGTATATTCCGGTTGCCTATCTGGCCGACCGTGGGTCAAAGAAACCCTTTGTAACCATCACTTTTGCCTTTTTTACCCTTTTCCCGCTTTTGTTTCTATTTGCCCAAAACTTCTGGATGTTTGTTGTAGCGTTTGTTGTGCGCGGACTAAAGGAATTTGGCGAACCGACCCGCAAAGCGCTCATCATGGATTTGGCGCCAGAGGGACAAAAAGCTGCCATGTTCGGTCTGTATTATTTGCTGCGGGATGTGGTTGTTTCGTTGGCGGCTTTCAGCGCCGGGTTTCTTTGGAATATCTCGCCGCAGTTATGTTTTTTGACCGCGTTTGGGTTTGGATTACTCGGAACGGTTTATTTCGCCATTTTTGGCCAGAATGTATCTATTCAGAATAAGGAGAATGCACTTTGAAATGGATTACGCGTGCGCATGTACATGTAGATCGGATTGCCTGCCCATGGTTAATCAAACGATTTATTGACAGCAATGCCGATTTTCTTTTTGTAGCCCGTAGCGAGGTGGAACGGATTGCAAAAGAAGTAGGTGCAATTCCTTTTGATATTCCTGGTGTGGAATTAGGGCATGTGGATGGGCGCTGTTCTTTTGAATCAATTATTCACAAATACCAATTAAAAGATACGGCTTTAATCCGAATGGCCAAAATTATCCACGCTGCTGACGTTGCGGAAGATATTGATTTGGATCCAATCGCACGCGGATTGGAAGCCATTGCCACCGGGTTCGGGTTACGATACCCAGATGATGAGTCTAACCTTGTAATTCAGTTTGAGGTTTACGATGCGCTTTATGCCTGGTGCAAACTACAAACGG
>JBAWYZ010000333.1:0-2862 GCA_037143255.1 Leptolinea sp.
ACATAGATTTCACCTCTGATGAAATCCTTCAGCTGCTTGGCGAAGTGGACTCTGAATACTTTGGGTTGAATTTTGATACTGGGAATTTCCTGCGCCTGCTGGATGATCCAATAAAAGGGATGAAAAAACTTGCTCCGTATGTTCTTGCGACTCACGTAAAAGATCTAATGCCAGATAAAAATGCACGGCCAACAGATTGGCATTTCTTTGCGGGTGTGCCGGTTGGACAAGGTTTGATTGACAATCAGACTTTGGCACAGCTGCTTCACAAAGCCGGTTTCAAAGGTTTTCTGGCTGTTGAGATTGACCACCCTCATACAGATTGGACTGAACAGGAAGATAAGGCAGTCGAGCTTAGCATTAAAGAATTGAAGAAAATTTCAGAGGCATTGATTTAATTCAACCTTTCACTGAGACCGGGCATCCCCCGGACCAGAGATAAAATTCAACAAAAAGGAGAGGACCCTTGAAAAAAGTTAATGTGGCTATTATTGGAACCAAGTTCATGGGAAAGGCGCATAGTAATGCGTGGACTTCGGCCCCCAAGTTCTTTAGTCTTGGCTTGTCTCCAGTCCTGAAAGTTGCTTGTGGGCAGGATGAGAAAGGCACAAGTGATTTTGCGAAAAACTGGGGCTGGGAAGAATCGGTCAATGATTGGAAGAAAGTGGTGGAGCGTCCGGATATCGACATTATTGATGTATGCACACCAACATTCCTTCACAAGGAGATCGTTATTGCAGCTGCGAAAAACGGAAAGCAAATATTTTGCGAAAAACCAGTCGCGCTCAATTTTGGTGAGGCGAAGGAAATGTATGAAGCGGCCGAGAAGGCAGGCGTCCTGCATTATCTAAATCATAATTATCGCCGTACTCCGGCCATTACCTTTGCCAAACAATTGATCGATGAAGGGAAGATAGGAAAGATCTTCCATTGGCGTGGAACTTACCTTCAGGATTGGATCACGGATCCGAATTTTCCACTGACCTGGCATTTGCAACAGAAATTTGCCGGTGCGGGCCCGCATTATGATTTGAATTCTCACAGCGTTGACCTTGCCCGATACCTGATCGGCGAAGTGGAGGCAGTCTCTGCAATGATGAAGACGTTCGTTACTGAACGACCCTTGCCCGGAAAGGATGCCGGCACTTTCAAGTCCGGATCAATGGCTTCAGAAATGGGAAAGGTTACTGTTGATGATGCCGCGTTCATGGTTGCTGAGTTTGAAAATGGTGCCCTGGGCTCATTTAAATCAAGCCGATTTGCCAGCGGTCGTAAGAACTACAACTAGTTTGAAATATACGGCAGCAAAGGCAGCCTGACTTTTAACCTTGAAGGCATGAATGAACTCCAATTCTTAAACCTGGATGACCCTGCAGACGAGCAAGGCTTCAGGACGATCCTGGTCACAAATTCCACTCATCCTTACATTGGAGGGTGGTGGCCGCCAGGGCATATCATTGGCTATGAACATGAGTTCACGCACGCGGTTGTAGATTTTCTAACTGCAATGGAAAAAGGCACAAAGATAACGCCGAACCTGTATGATGGAATGAAGGATATGCAGGTTTTGGAAGCGGCAATTATTTCGGCAGGTTCCGGCCGAAAGGTTACCGTCTCAGATGTCAAGTAAATATTGTTTAAAAGTTTTTAATTTATAGTAGATTGCAATTCAAGGGACGGGAAAATCCAATTCCCGTCCCTTTTCTAACCCATGCCCTTTATGGCACATTCTTATAAAACAGTGGAGATTATCATGAAAGCCAGACTAGTCCCAATTTACTTCAAGACAGCTGATGATCCGGATTTTTCAACCCAATTACAAAAACTTCGCGAACTTCTTGTAGATGAGGCAGAAATAGTGGAACCGGTATTGCTGGGCGCAGACTTGCCCGAAATTGATGGTGTGATCTTTCCACAGATGCTGGGAGACGCCTATAGAGTCGTTGAAAAGATCCAAAAACTCCCGCAGCCACTAATGATCGTTACCTCAGAATTTGGTACTGTATCTATGTGGGATTGGGAGATCAATAGTTATTTGACCGCCAAGGGGATTAAAGTGATCGGCCCCACAAACCTGGAAAAGACAAAACAGGTTTGCCGGGCATTTGCTTTGAAACGGCAGTTAAAGCGATCCAAATTACTTGTTTTTCAAGATAATCCCGCAAGTGGTGGAGGAAACCAGGATGACATCTTCAAGAGATTCTACTGGTGGGAACCGGAATGCGTAAATGCGATAGAGAAAAAATATGGCGTCAGTGTTGTAAAAAAGAGTTTCAAGAAATTGGCAGAGGATGCGAGGGCTATTTCTGACGAATCCGCCAAGGCAGTCTGGGATCAGCGGAAGGTTAATACCCCCATAGGAAAAATTACAAACCGATCCGTCTTGAGCGCCGTGAAGACGTATATGGCCGTAAAAGCCGAACTTGACAATGACCCGGATATTATTGCTGTGGGCATCAATTGTTTGAATGAATCAATGTTCTCTGAAACAACTCCCTGCCTGGCATGGAATCTACTTTATGAAGATCAGCGAATGGTCTGGGGTTGTGAAGCGGACCTTGTTTCGATGCTGACAAAGGTTCTGGTTAGTAAAACTCTCAATGTGCCCTTTATGATGACCAACCTTTACCCATTTCAACTGGGTGATGCAGCATTAAAACATGAGCATATTCCAAACTTCCCAGAGGTTGAGGGGGCATCGGAAAATTATATTCTCGCAGCGCATTGTGGATATTTTGGCGTCGTTCCACAATCATTTTCAACGGAATGGAAATTAAAAGAAAAAGTACTAGCGATCGTAGATGAAAATGCGACAGCCATTGATGCCCGGCTTCCGGAAGGGGATATCACCCTCGTTAAACT
>JBAWYZ010000334.1:0-2835 GCA_037143255.1 Leptolinea sp.
ATTGACCTGGCCCTGGTTGTCAATTGAGATCAACCTTCCACTGCCGCCTTCGCAAGTGATGAGATCCCCGCTTTTATCGAACATCAACCCGTTGGGTTTATTCAACCCTTTGAGGAAGACGTTCATGTTGCCACCTGGCGACCACTTGTAGATCCTTCCAGCGTTGATATCCGAGAAATAGACGTTGCCAGTGGAATCAACAGCGGGGCCCTCAGTGAATTGGTAACTGCCAGCCAACTGGGTCAGATTGAAATTTTGAGGAAACCCTTTGGCGACTGTCACATCTGCTGGCGCAGGAGCACCTGGCACCACTTCCTGTGACTGAGTTGGCTGCGGTTGTTCTTGTTGAACTTGACTCTGTGAGGTTTCAGCTGGCGGAGATTGATCTTGCGGCAGGGCAGGCGGTCTGCCGCATGCGCTGAGCGCCGCCATCAAAAGCAACGAAAGGATAATTAGGGGGCGAAGTCTTTTATTCATGTTTTTTCCTCATTAGTTTTCCCCATCATACAATATAGATGTTCAGAACTTGTTTAGAAATCTTTAGGATTGTGTTGCCGTTTTACGGTTACTCACATCAGTAATAAAGCGCCAGAACCTGCTGGTCGCGCGGACCACCGAAGTTCGACCGAATAGTTGAAACCACGCCGGGAACTTCCACTGACGGGCAGTTTAGTTCGACTGTGATGGTCCCATGTGTCATCTGTCAGTGTTTTTTGGATTTCACACAAAAAATCATCGGCCGATTCTCCGTTTCCCTCCAGGGTCGCTCAGTTTATTTCATGATTACGCACAGGGATCTTATGGATATTCGTTTTTAGGGATACGCCGATCACAGGCAGCCAAATACAATTCCACCTTGTTCGCTTACTTCTTAAGGCGGCGGGTTTTGTCCCAGTGGCTAATACGCGCTTGTAACCAGAGAAGGATTTCGCCCATTATGCCGCGCCCGGGAAATCAAGAGAGCGTAAAGGTTGATGATCTTCGATTACCACTCAAATCTGGGTGAATGAAAAAAATAGCCGGCACAGGCTGCAAAACAAATTGTTTTCGCATAACTTCTGAAGAGAGAGCTATTTTATTCTCTGCGCTTCACGCAGGATGTTGGTGTACTAACCGGTCTCCACCCCTACTTACTGTCCATTATTAACAGCTCTTTACCACTAAACCTTTTTGATAACAACAGATAAGAAAACCAAATTAATGTAATGATGACCGGATACAAAACTGTCCATTTTACAAAAAGGAAAACGATTGCCGAAAGAATAAATGATATGGAACTGATGATCACCCCGAATTTACTGTCTTTGAGCAGTTTGATCCCCGCTGCGCAGGCTCCAAGGTAGGTAATAATAAACGCCGCACTGGGTATCCGGATAAGGTCCGCCATGGACACAATCCTCGTACTGGATATGACCAGCAGCACGACAAAACATGAGGCGAGAAAGAGAAGTCCGCCTGATGGGGTTTTATATTTTCTGGATAAGTATGAAAGTGGTTTTGGCGCATATCCGCTTTCCGCAAGCGAGTAAACCAGGCGGGCCGCAGCTCCAATATATGCAATAGCGGGCGCTACACAGATGAACAAGGCGGCAAATCCAGCTATGACGGCGCCTGATTTGCCAAAGGTCCCTTTGATGATGTATATCAGTGAAGCGTCGGAAATATTGGGTCCGTAACTGTGGGTGCCAACCACTACAAACGCGGTTAGAAAATAGATGATCCCAATGATAACTGCCGCTATGATCGTGCCTCTGATCGCATCCTGCCTGGGGTTTTCAAATTCCTCAGACATGTTCGACACTGCTTCCCAGCCGATAAAGCACCAAAACAGGGTGGTTGATGCGAAGCCCACACTGGCCCAGCCATTGGGCATAAAGGGTGTGAGATTTTCCGGGATAATTTTTGAAAAACTCCCGGTGATCGTGACAATTAATACCGCCAGAGTAGTCAATACCACAGCGATCTGGAACTGCCCGGTAATTTTAACACCAAAGTAATTTGTTAAAAGACCCGCAAATAATATTCCAATGCCGATCATTAATCTGGGCGTGTCTCCAAGACCCAGCGCCGTACACAAATATCCCGCCCCTGTCAGTGCCAGAACCGGCGCTCCGATTACCACTGCCATTGTGAAATACCAACCGATCAGGGAGCCGAGTTGTGAATTGAAAGCTTTCGTTACAAAATAAGACACCCCGCCCACATTGGGATATCTTGCTGATAAGAGTCCGATCGTTAATGCCATGGGCAATACCAAAGCGATCATTAAACCCCATGCAAGCAGCGAAGCCGGTCCAGCAACCTCGGCTGCAATTCCGGGAATTATTAAGATCCCGGACCCAAGAACCGCGCCAATGTACAGAGCAACGATCTGGGGTAATTTTAGTGTGGCTTTAAATTTCTTGGAATTCTGCATCTAGCCCATCTCCTATAAACACATTTGGTGGTATTTTTCCTGCGGCCTGACTCTTTTACAAGAGAACGTATGGTATTTGGATTCGTCGAATTGGTAAACTGCGTCCAAACCGACCGGATTCCAGCTTCCAGATCTCAATAAAGTAATATATACTGATTAAAGTTGGCCATGCGGCGCTTCTTATGTTTATGCGCCTGTGCGAGATCGCTCACAACTGGCAAACTTAGCTCTGCATGATCCAATTCCCTTCATTCCCGCCCATACAACTCCCTTAAAACATCCTCCGTATGTTCGCCCATCAAAGGCGGCGGGAATCTGTACTCTATCGGTGTCTCACTCATCTTCAATGGCGAGCCGACCAGGGACAGCTCGCCAATGGTGGGATGATCCATTTTCACGAGCATCCCGCGCTCCTTGAC
>JBAWYZ010000335.1:0-2824 GCA_037143255.1 Leptolinea sp.
CCCAGAAGTCTGTAAATGGGCGTCCTGCTAGACATTTCCAAAGGTGTAACTGTGGAACGGTCCGCTCGGAACCGCTGACAGGTTTACCGGTGCGCGTGTTGAACACTACGGGTTCCTCGCCTCCATCGAACCGAATTATCAAGCGACTCGATTTGTTGTCAAACTCGAATGTTGGATGATTTCCTTCGGGAACCCTACACAGGCGCTTTAGTCCGTCAAAATGATTGTTTCTAATGGCTTGTCGAAACAGCCATGTTTCTTCACCTACCACTAATGAAATCACGCTGAGTGACACGTCCGAACTTGTTTTATATTTATACTCAAATAACGATGGAACGTTCAAATCGGGAGCATTAATGATATTTCGTTCAATGAAATCGCTTGATACCCACTTCCCATTTTCGATCAACAGATTTACCCTGAAACGATTAAATACCTCCGGTCTCATTCCTTCCTGTTCATAATCCAGATTGCTGAGCATATAGGCAGCCCCTGGTGGTAATATCAAGGGGTTGACAGGAGGTGTGAATTTCAAATCCTTACCCTTGGTCAATAAGGCATTGGAGATCCACGCTTTGTATTTCATGTCGATCGAGTTGGGATCGACCTCAAAAAAGTATTGTTCCCTATCGACCGCGTCTCCTGATCCCACATCCAAAGGCAACGGTTCATCCCCAGTATTGGTAACTAGCAGATACAGTTCCAAATCTTCCATAAGAAACCATTTCTGGAACGGATCGATTATTTCAATTCTTGCTGTCTTTTCCGCTCTGGCAGAAACAGAGCAGCCCAAAATAGCCAGAAACAGTGTTCGAAACAGTGTTCTTTTAATCATATAGTTCATAGAGTAATGCTATCTACTGGGATTAATAGACTTACGTTCCGGAAGGTTGATTATCTTAATCTCATCATAATGCCACTGGCATGCTGGCAGACCGCGCACGGTGCAATCTAAACCAACCGGTCCAATACCGCTCATTAGACTGAATTCTCCGGTAGGATTTTCCTCTGGTCGCGTGATCATATGTCCAAGTTCATGGGCTATACTCCACTTTACAATCAGCGAAAATTCATTTTGCGTATAGTGTCTGTTGAATGCCCCATAATAATATATTCCTTCATCGGCCAGCGCTGCAACGGGAACCATTGCTCCCTGCTCATAATATTCATACATTGGTTGATGCCATGACCACTTTTCATTACTGAAATACCTGGCAACAGAAAGATCAATCTCGTCATTTAGTAGGCCACCCTTGATGTATCCATAACGAGTAGGTAATAACAACTTCACAAACGCCTCTAGTTCAGCGCCTCGGTTCACATGAAAAATTTCGGTTCTATTGATACCATATGCAAGATTGTGATAATCGGGAGCGATTTTTTTCCATACCTGATCAATTACTGGAATACCCGCATTCCCTCCCGTCAGTAACTGTGTGTTTATAGAGTTGTATATCAAATCTCCATTCCACTCCCAAATATTTCGATCTTCATACAACTCGTCTTCTTCACCGTCCTCCAGATAAACAACCGTATCCCCAGGCTGCAACAAATCAGTCTCGACCCAATAAAGGTCGATCTCTGCGCCCGTCTTTTTATTTGAATAGAATAAGGAAACATCCGCCATGGTCTCTGAAACCGTAAAACTCGAAAGTGCATTTTGGTTGGTTCCTTCGCCGTTTTTGGAGGTATCTGTGAGATTGATTTCTTTGATGCACTCCACCAGTAATTCCTTGCGAGCTGTGCTGAGGCGCTTGTGCTGGCCAGATGTTGTGTTCGGGCCACCGTCAAGAATGAAGCCGCGGTATTCTTCAAGAACGCTTAATCCGTCCCCAGCGTCTGCCATGGCTGGCAATCTTCCAGATGGACCATCGGAGTCCTCATCCTCATCATCTGGATACTTGTTAGTGGTGGCATTAGGTTTCATCTTGTCGCGCTCGGCATCGGTATGTGGACGAGATGTGCCGAATTGGCCGTTCCACGCATTTATCTGTTGGTCCTGCCAGAGATCCGCGATCTTGTCACCGTTGGTGTCATTCGGAAGAGTCAATATGATTGGTTGAGGAGTGATTGATTCTCCGTTTTTCTTGAGGGTTATTTCAACCTCACACCATGCCCCATAGTCCTTACAATAGATTGGAGTCCATATCATTCCGCTTTCAATGGTGCCGGAAATTTCTGACAAATCGCTATTGGAAGAAAATGAGAAATCATTGCCCCAGTTAACAGCGGTACTCGCAATTGCATTGCTGCAATACCCAAACCAAGCAGTTGGATTGATAATTTTGAAAGTGACAGAATCAACATTGTCGGTGCCTATGCCAGGAAGAATGATCCGCATTGCTTGTGGTCCGGAGTATTCCCTGTTCTTGTAGCTATCACCCGAATTAAGCATCGCATCATTGCCTTTGTAGCCAGGAAGGTAGGTAAGAAGTCCGTCAAACGAGTCAGTGAGATCGCCATCGCCATTTACGTCCAGGTCCACCCGTGCCAATTTAACATTATCCACCAAACAACCGGTCTTGTCATCCTGGCATCTGTCCGGAATGTCAGGAACAAGTGAGAGCCACGTGGTGGGATTGCTTGCCGTGAAGGGCACTACGACGGTTGTCCAATCGCCGGGAGCAATGTATTTGGTGAGTGGATCCGAACTGGTGGAGTCCGTGAAACTGATCTTACATTTGACTTCCGTGCCGATCAAAACATTGAAATTGCTGCGGGAGGGCGCGACGTTTGCCCGGTCCCTGCAATCGAACATTAGCAGGTAAGTCGTTCCCTTATGGGTGCCGACTTCCTGTTTAATCCCGTAGTGACCCTCGGGATC
>JBAWYZ010000336.1:0-2812 GCA_037143255.1 Leptolinea sp.
CTCCTTATCTAGGAATATGGAACCGGTTTAACTCGACTTTGTAATTATATCACAAGAGTTAATCAGTATGATATGGAATGTTGGAATTTATGCTGATTTTAATGAAGATAGAAGAGCCTGAAAAGGCGGCACCTAGCTCATAAATCATATCTCCTACCAGACGGTAACGCAGTTGCGCCCCTTCTCTTTGGATTGATACATGGCTTTATCGGCTTTGATGATGAGTTCTTCCGCTGTTTAGCCGTGTGCGGGGTACGCCGCCACGCCCTTCAAGAGTTCAGAGGTATCATTGATTTCCTTGAAGCGGTCAGCATCAGAGATAATGACGCTCACAGGCTCGTTTTTGCGTTCGGCATGCGTGATTTCCCTATCAAACATATCGTAAAGATGGCGGCGGTTATATAATCCGGTCAGCGGATCATGAATGACCTTTTCTGCTGTCATAAGCAGGTTTCAGGATAATCGTGAAGGTGGTGCCTGCCCCCTTCTGGCTATCCACTTCTAACTCCGCCCCATGATCGCCCACAATGCCAGTTAGAATGGAGAGCCCCAAACCGGTGCCTTCCCCTTTCGCCTTGGTGGTGAAGAATGGGTCAAAGATGCGGCTGCGAACTTCTTCTGGAATACCTGTACCTGTGTCCGCAAACTGCAGAAAAACGCGCTCCTCTGCCCCTTTCTTGAAGCCTGTGCGAATGGTGATCTTCCCACCGGACGGCATAGCATCCTTGGCATTGGTGAGCAGGATGATGATTGCCTGTCCAATCTGCCCACTGTTGCAGATGACCGGCGGGATGTCTTCCGCCAGTTCCATCTCCACTTGGATATTCGCCCAGACTTTGAGTTGATGATCCATCAAGCGCTCCGTCTCGCTCACGATGTTATTCAGGTCATTGGCTTCCATCTCTTCCGGTTCGGCGCGCGCATAGGTCAGCAGTGAGCGCACAATTTTGGCGATGCGCCAGCCGTTACGGTTGACTATTCCCAATTTTTGGAGCAGGCGTTCCTCGTCGACTTCTTTTTTGGGAATCGAGACCTGCAAATCTTCGGTGATACCGGTGATGATCTGCAGAGGAGTATTAATCTCATGTGCCACCCCGGCTGCCAGGGTGCCCAGTACCGCCAATTTTTGGGATTCGATTAATTCCGCTTCCATCTTCTTTTGCTCGGTAATGTCGTTGATGATCGAAAACAGATTACCGACGCCTTTTACCAGGATAGTGGATGAATTGACTTGCACCGTGCGGATTTCGCCATTCGCCAGACGATGTGGAAAGATGAAATAATTCATTTTTCTCTGTTCCGCCTCTTTCACCCTCGCCTTAATTTCATTCGGATGTAGCGGATTTATGTCTGCGATATTCATCTGCAGCAGCTCGGCATGGGAATAACCATAGAAACTGCTGGCAGAAGGGTTGGCATCCAGAATCCTGCCCGTGTCTGGCTCGATCTGGAGCATGATCGAAGAATGCCCTTCGAACAACGAACGAAATTTCTCCTCGCTCTCGCGCAAAGCCTGCTTGCGCTCGGTAATATCATAATCAATGCCAATAAAATGCAGCGGGGTGTCCTCTGCATCCTGCACCACCAGTCCATATGCCTTGATGTAACGCAGCGAACCGTCCGGATGAATAATGCGAAACTCGGTATCGTATTCCCGCTCTCCGCGCAGGGCAGCCCTAACAGCCTCATCGCTGAAGACAATATCTTCGGGATGCACGCCTTTCAGCCAGGCATCATACGCTCCTCCAAAATCCGTTTTCTTGACCCCATACAGTTCATACATCTGGTCATTCCAAGTCATCTCGTTCTTAGGAATATCCCAATCCCAAACACCCATTTTAGCAGCTTTTACCGCCAAATCGAAGCGTTCATTGGAGAATTTCAGTAATTCCTCCATGCGTTTACGTTCGGTGATGTCCTGCACCACGGCGATATGGTAATAACCGTGCGCATGTTCAATAGTACGCCACAGAACTGAGCCGGTCAGGTTGCCCCACACGATCCCGCCATCCTTGCGCATATAGCGTTTATCGAGGGAAAATTCAAAGATATCCCCCTTGATCAGCTTGGCATTGTTTTCCTCATTCTCACGGATATCCTCAGGATAGGTAACATCCTGAAACCTTTTCTGCAGCATTTCTTCCATGGTGTAACCGAGAAAATCGCAATACTTCTGGTTGATGCGCACAAATCGCCCCGTCTGTGTCTCCAGCAGCGCCACGCCTACAGCAGCCTGCTCGAACAGGGTGCGGAAGCGATCCTCGCTTTCCAGCAAAGCCGTCTCCGTCTGTTTGCGTTGGGTGATGTCGAACATGGCTGCTTGAAACGCCGCATGTCCAGCGAAGGTTACGAGGTTGGCACTCATCAATATCCAAATCGGGCGCCCCTGCCAAGTCTTAAGATGCAATTCCTGATCGGTGATCTGCCCTTCCCGCTTTAATTTTTGGATAAGGGGCTCATATTGTTCTTGATTTATTAAGTAATTTTGGTCTAGTCTACCCACGGGCTGGTCAAGCGGTATCTCGAACAGATTTAATATACGCCGGTTGGCATATAACACTTTGCCACTCTCTAATGCTACCACTGTCAAGGCAAAGGAAGCATTATCCAAGAACCGGTAGGTTTTTAATTCATCCTGCTGAGAAGTGTGCATCTACCTATCCTTTCCATTTGAACAACCCGCCTAAAAGAATAAGTGAATTGCATTTCTGAGTGACGGTTGAAATGGGTGATTCTGCTGGGATGCTTCAAGGCATTCAATGCGCCTCACCACCAACCTATGGATTAACTTTGATACTGCCGTTCTTGATGC
>JBAWYZ010000337.1:0-2770 GCA_037143255.1 Leptolinea sp.
GCTGGATTTCTAAACCAGGTGATGGGCCTAAACCTCTCCGAGGACGACATTGCCTCCCTGGAAACCCGCACCGAAGGCTGGATCGCCGGATTGCAATTGGCCGCACTCGCTATGCTCGCAATGCAGGGACATCAAGATACCGCCAGCTTCATCAAATCTTTCACAGGCAGCCACCATTTCGTGCTGGACTATCTGATTGAAGAAGTCCTGCAACAGCAGTCCGAAAGCATCCAGACTTTTCTGTTACGCACATCCATCCTTGACCGCATGTGCGGTCCTTTATGTGATGCAGTGTTAGGTGAAAACTCAGCATCCGGGCAGGAAACACTGGAATTTATGGAACGCGCCAACTTGTTTACCATTCCATTGGATAATGAGCGGCGCTGGTACCGTTATCAACATCTCTTTGCCGATTTGCTGCGGCAGCGTTTGCAACAGCGGGCTGGTTCTTCTTTAGGGGCTGACGGCATCGAACTGGGTGAATTGCACAAACGTGCCAGCCAGTGGTATGAAGACAATGATTTTGAGCTTGAAGCGTTTCACCATGCGGCTGCCGCCAATGATATTGACCGGGCCGAACGCTTGATCGACGGAAAAGGCATGCCCCTTCAATATCGCGGCGCGATTGTCCCTGTCATTCACTGGCTGGGGACACTGCCAAAAGAGGTGTTGGATGTCAGACCCTCATTATGGGTGAAATATGCCTCGGCGACAATGTTATCTGGCGACCCGCTTGCTGTCGAACAGAAGCTCCTTGCTGCTGAAGCCGGAATGCGGAGCGTGACACCGGATGATAAAAGCCGTGACCTGGAAGGTCAAATTGCCGGATTACGGGCACTGGTGGCTGCATCTCAGAACGATTTAGAGACAATCATGATCCAGTCGAGGCGCGCGTTCGAATTACTGAACCCCGATAACCTGCCAGTGCGCACAAGTATTAATTTTGCTCTTGGGTATGCCTATTTATTTCAGGGTGACCGTGATTCTGCCGCCAAGGCATTCGGTGAAGTCCTTTCGGCCGGACAGGCGTCTGGCAATCTTATGTTCACTGTAGCGGCGGCAGTCTCACTTGGCAGCATTCAGGAAGCTGAAAACCAACTTCATCAGGCGGCAGAGACTTATCGGCAAATTCTGCAGATGGTTGGTGATCCATTGCATATGGCTGCCAGTGAAGCGTATTATGGCCTGGCTCGAAGATACTACGAATGGAACGATTTGGATGAAGCCGAGCAGAATTGCAAACAGGCTGCCCAATTGGCGCTGCAAATAGAATGTATGACACCCATTCCCTACGAAGTATTAAATTCCCGAATTAAGCTTGCCCGGGGAGATGTATCTGATGCGGCTGCTATAATGGCCAAGGCTTGCGAATTTGTATCCCATCAACATCTCGGGGATAAGATGCCTGAAATTGCCACCACACAAGTTTTAGCACTGATTTGCCAGGGCAATCTTTCAGAGGCTGCAAACCTCGCGAAGACACATGAACTGCCTATTAGTCTGGCACGGGTACATCTGGCTAACGGAAACGCTTCTGCCGCTCTCGCGTTGTTGGATCCGTTGCTCCGGCAGGCACAAGAAAAGGGAAGTCCGAACGAGCAATTAAATATATTGGTTTTACTGGCCGTTGCCCTTCATGCTCATGGGGAAACGGATAGAGCAGTGCAACAACTGGGGACTGCACTGAAGATGGCCGAGCCGGGTGGTTTCATTCGTACCTTTGTCGACGAAGGAGCCCCAATGGCGCGGTTGTTATTTGAAACAGCAGCACAGGGAATCATGCCGGCCTATACAACCAGGCTGCTGGCCGCACTTAATAACAGGGAAAATGATCCCGAATTAAAACCCACAACAAGTGATACCCAAAACCTCATTGAGCCGTTGAGTCAGCGGGAGACGGAAGTACTGCGGTTGATTGCCCTGGGGCTTTCGAATCGTGAGATCAGCGAGAGGCTTTTCCTCGCCCTCAGCACAGTTAAAGGCCACAGCCGGATCATCTTTGATAAGTTGCAAGTAGAACGACGCACTGAAGCCGTCGCCCGCGCCCGAGAATTAGGTTTACTTTAATTTTTCCCAATATCCTACATAGAAGGCTGCTAAGGCAGTCCTTTTGGGATTCATTTCCTTCAGGTTTTATCTCCCCAAAAACGAAAAACAATACCCCCGGTCAATACTTAAGTATCTGTTCGGCAATACCGTTCACCCGATATAGTACCTGTACACAAACAAGTGATCCGGGCAAATCCTCGCGGCAGAAAAGGTACATGTGAATGTCAAGTGAAATCAACCACAAATCCGATCCTGACCCTCTCCAGATCTATCAGATCAGGATAAGAGGGCAATTGGACGCGGGATGGACCGACTGGTTTGAAGGCATGACCATTTCGCAAGAAGACAATGGCTTCGCCCTTCTAACCGGCCCGGTGATTGACCAGTCCGCGTTGCATGGATTGCTTAAAAAAATTCGCGATTTGGGCATGCCTTTACTTTCGGTCAATAGGGTTGGATCAGAAAACGAAAATGCGTCGCATGATACTCAGCAGCTATCGCAGGATGTATCAGAAGGGGAATTGCCTATAGAACAAGATTGATTTAATCCGATCGTAGTGAATAATAGGACGGAAAAAGTTCCATCCGGGCTTCAAAAAAAAATGAAAATCTGTTAATTTCAAAGAGGAAAAAATGAATACAAATGAAAACAGTTCTGCATTGAAAACCAGGAAAATGATCTTTTCCACATTATGGATATTTATCATGTTCAATTATCTAT
>JBAWYZ010000338.1:0-2769 GCA_037143255.1 Leptolinea sp.
AATGCTGCCGGAAAGGTTATGCAACTGGTCGGTACCATTCAGGATGTTACCGAAAGCAAAGAACTGCAAATAAACCTGGAAGCCGCGCTGGAAGAACGAGAAACGCTGCTGAAGGAAGTGTATCACCGGGTTAAGAACAATCTGTCATCCATCCTCGGCCTGCTGGAAATGGAGCGTGAGGATTTAACCGACCCGGAGACGGATAGTCTGTTTAGAGACCTTGGAAACCGCATCAAATCCATGGCCACCATCCACGAGAAACTGTACCGCTCTCCCAACCTGTCCCAAATCGACTTCGAGGATTACCTCAAATCATTTGTATCGCATTTGCGCACCTCCATGAAAACTAATGAGAATGTCGTCACGCAGGTGGAAGCAAGGTATGTAGACCTTGACCTGGAATTGGCGGTGCCGTGCGGCCTGATCGTCAACGAACTGGTGACCAATGCCCTCAAGTACGCCTTCCCGAAAGGCAAACCCGGGGTTGCAGGCGCGAAATATTGTGAAATAACTGTAAGCATGTCAGTTATCGACACCGCCTATACCCTTACGGTAGCCGATAATGGCGTGGGTTTCCCCGCAGACTGGGATTGGCGTACTGCAAAATCCCTCGGACTGCGCTTAATCATTATGCTGGGTGAACATCAATTAGGCGGTAAATTCACCTTAGACTGTACCAATGGAACCAAATTCACGTTCAATTTTGATCCCCGGCACCGGTTGAAATCATGAAAAAGCCAACCATTCTGATCGTGGAAGACGACGCCATTCTGGTAATGCACCTGGAAAAAATATTGACCCGTCAGGGATACACCGTTCTGCGACCAGCCGCGACCGGCGAAAATGCCATCGAAGATGTGCAAAATCAACGCCCCGACCTGGTGCTGATGGACATCGAACTGGCGGGTGAGATGAACGGCATCACCGCGGCGCAAGAAATATTGGCCGCAACGGATACTCCGGTAATCTTCTTGACCGGTTATTCGCAGGACATCCTGCTGCAAAAAGCGAAAGTCGCGGCTCCCTACGGCTTTCTCGTCAAACCTGTGCCTGAACGCGAACTGACCGCAACCATCGAGATCGCCCTGTACAAACATCAAATTGACCACCAGATCAAACTCAGCGAAACCAAATACCGCAGCCTGGTAGAACAAGCCTCGGATGGCATCTTCCTGGCTGACCCGGCCGGAAATTACCTCGAAGTCAATTCAGCTGGCTGCGAAATGCTGGGCTACACTCGCGCCGAAATTCTACAATTGAATATGCGGGATCTGATCGTTCCTGTCGAACAGGCGGCATCCCTGCAGGACATGTCTGAAATGTGCAATAGAAGCGTAGTGCGCATTGAACAAGTATTCGTCAGAAAAGATGGTACCCATTTTCCGGTTGAAATCAGCGGCAAAATCCTGGAGGACGGCAGCCAGCAAGACATTGTCCGCGACATCACCGAGCGCAAAGCGGCTGAGGTCAATATTCGCTTACTGAATATTGAATTGGAACAACTGGCCGTCACCGATTACCTGACCAACTTATACAACCGGCGTTATTTTATGCAGCGCGGGATGGAAGAGGTCAAACGCGCTAATCGCAATAGCCAGCCGTTGGCGCTTTTAATGATGGATATTGACCATTTCAAAAAGATAAATGATACCTCCGGCCACGCAGCCGGAGACTTGGCGCTCCAGCAAGTAGCGGCGACCATGAAAACCAGTCTGCGTGAAATTGATATTCTGGGCCGCATGGGCGGCGAGGAATTTGCCGTGTTATTGCCAAATACGCCGCTGGCGGATGCCGCCTTACTGGCAGAGCGTATTCGACATTCCATTGAGAACATGACAATTCAGTCACCGGGCGAGTTATTGATTAGCGCAATAACCATCAGCATTGGCGTGGCAGCCTTAACAGACGGAATCCTGAACATTGATGGTCTGCTGCGAAATGCCGATGCGGCGATGTACCGCGCCAAGCATAACGGGCGTAATTGTGTGGAGGTGTATTGATATCCTTTCTGGGCGGCCTTATAAAGACCGCCCAGAAGCAGTGAACTTGCGTAATGCACACAAAATAACCAATCAGTGAAGTTCTATTTCAAAAAAGCTCAGACATCATTTCCCCTCATAGTGTCCATTTCGCTTCTTCATATCCTGGTAAATTCCGAATGGCTTCTCTGCGAATCTCATCCACAATTCGAGCCGCAATGCTGCTGCGATAGTCTGCAACCTCACATGCCTGATAGTCATAAGACTGACAGGCTTTGAGGACTTGAACTGCATCATGGGCTTCGATGGAAACAAATCGATATTCGTACGCCGATGCTTCGTTGTATCTTTTATTGACACTGGCCGCATTGGCAAGGGTAAGAATATCTAGCGTGCCTTGCCGGTTATCCTTTATGCACTTATCCATTCCGGTTTTCTCGTCATAAAAACTGACCGCATGCTTCAATCCATAATTCACCAGGTAATTGATGTGGTTTGCAGATAGCATCCAGGCACTCATTCGACAAACCCTACAAACACACCATGCCAGATCCCGCCAGTTTCAGTGAACCCCTGAGAGGATACGATGATCTTGAGCTTGCCAGGAGCTGCGGTATGCAAACGGTGGATTTCCCACATGGTGGCCACGTCAAAACCGGTACCTACGCAGCCCATTGGTTTCCCGTTACAAGATACCTGTATCGCACCGAAAGGGCGTCCCTGCGCGGTAGTGGGTGTAAGACTTGTAACGAGAGCCTCGAATTCAGTGCGGTATTTGGTACGAACGATG
>JBAWYZ010000339.1:0-2752 GCA_037143255.1 Leptolinea sp.
GGCAGATACCAATCCGGAGCGTCGGCAGTTGAGTGTAAAACTGGCAGAATTTCTTGGCCGCAGCGAGTTCTTATCAAAATGGAACTTGCAAAATCACACCCTGCCACCGCGTCCCTCGGCATTGGACACCTGGCCGGATCCTATTTTGCGCCCCCAGCTTAATCAGGTAGCTTTGGTTGCAGAAATCCGTCCGCCTATTGATATACTTACCGTTCTCGGACAGGCGGTTCAAGAAGCAACCATTCTAATCTTAAAAAAACAAAGCGACCCCGCCAAGGCTGCACAAACAGCCGTCCAGCGATTGGCCGCTCCGGCTTCAAAATAATAGCTAAATCCTTATGACACCCCGATTCCAACCCCCTACCTGGTTAAACCGACAAATCATTGCACAGATTGTCCTGGTTATTCTTTTTCTCGCTCTCTGCGCATGGATTTCTGTACAACCCAACCCGTTTGATGCTGCCTCCCTCCCACCTCCACCAGCAGAAGAAACGCCGGGAGCGCCGAATCCAACACAACTGATGTTGAATGCCACCGCTTTTCAAGTTGAAATCGAAGAAAATCGCGACCAAACGCTGGGGATCGTGTTTGGGGGAATTATGCTGGTTGGATTAATTGTAGCTAGTACGCTGCTGGTAATCGGCAAAAAGTAAAATCAGTTGTTTTGAAAAGAAAACTTAATCATTTCTGCTCAGTCGGTATTTTAAGTATCTCGAAAAGAAATCATGAGATAGACATAAGAAATTGAATAGAAAGCATTATGTGACAAAAATATTTGGCAAATGGCACATTGTGTTTTTCTCTTTTTTTGTGTTTATGGTGTATTTCGTGGGCGTGAAATAACTTATGCGTGAACTGTTCCCCTTAATCAACCTGCAACCCGACAGGTTTTTTGACGTATGTTATTTATGTAGTTCAATAATACCAAACGAACCGGAATACCTCCGGGGAAATCAAGGAAGGAATACATGAAAACGAATATGCACTTCAAGATTTGGCAGGGATTTGTTGTCTTCATAATGCTTGTGGCGGTTTTCTTTGCCGCGGTTCCTGCAGTGCACGCGACAGAAATCGACAATGACGGGGTTGTCGAAGCTGGGGAAACCATCAATGATGATCTTTTCATATCACAAGAAACAGTCCAGGTAGATGGAACGGTAAACGGTTTGCTTGTCGCTGCTGGAAATACGGTGACCATCAATGGAGAAGTCAATGGCGATGTGATTGCAGCCGGAAGAACTGTGATAATCACGAAAAACGCCAAAATTGACGGCAACCTGTTTGCCGGTGCTCAGAATATTGTGATGGATGGCGTGATCACGGGTAGTCTATTTGGGGGTAGCACCACACTGGAAACCGGAGAAAACTCTTCTATCAATCGCAATTTATATTATGGCGGTTATAGTTATATTCAGGCTGTCGGCTCCAAAACTGGCCGGGATACCCGGGCTGGTGTTTATCAGGCGAAATTACAGGGCGAAACCGGTCAGGATGCCGTGGTTTACGGTGGAGCTGTTGAATTGAGCGGGAAAATCGCTCGAAATGCTGATTTTATGGTTGAAAGTCCATCCAGCGAAACTGAGTCTATCCCACCATTTATGGGGAACATGGGTGTAACCACCAATCTCAAACCCGGCCTGCGCGTGGCTCCATCTGCTGTCATAGGCGGCAAGCTGACCTACACCAGCCAGGTTGAACAAAGTAATGCGATTAATGCCTCTCCGGCAGGTGGAATTGTCTTCCAGACACCGGTTCCCTCCAAAAACGAGGTCGACAAACGCCCTTCAAGACCGCAGGGTTTGCTAAACTTTGATCTCCTGTCTGGATTGACCGGATTTGCCAGTAACCTAATCTCTTTGCTACTCATCGGCGCACTTATCCTCTGGAAAGTCCCTGCTTTGCTGAATGAGAATGTAGATATGTTGCAGGCAAAACCCTGGAAATCAGCCGGCATGGGCTTCGTGACTATTCTGGTTGGGTATGCTGCCTCCTTTTTAGCATTCTTTGTAATTATCCTGGGAGGAGTTATTCTGGGATTTATCAGTTTTGGCGGATTGGGTGGTATTTCAATCACGTTGGGACTTTCAGTGCTCACGACTGCTGTCACAATATTTAGTGTGGCGGTCACGCTAATCAGCAAAGTAATTGTTGCCTACCTGGCCGGTAAATGGATATATTCCAAACTGGCAGCTAATCAGACCAACTCGGTTTGGCCGTTGGTCATCGGGATGGTCGGGTATGCTGTTCTGCGGGCAATTCCATTCTTCGGATTACTGGTTGGCATGGCCGTCACACTGTTGGGCGTGGGCACGATGTGGCTGGTCTACAGAGCGAAAGCATCAGCAGTAGTTGCCGAAATTCAATAAGTCATAACTTATGATCTCACTTTCCTCCGGTGGCTGACCGTAGTCGGCGACACTTGCACCGCACTGCTTTTTGTGCAGTGCAAGTTAGGCAATGTTTGGCTCAGCTACCAGGTGCAGTTGTAGGGTGCGGTCGATTGCCAGCCCCGGTTTTTTCGAGGTGTCGGAACCATTACGTATCCGTTACACCAATAGCAATGTAGACTAAAACATACGCAGCGGTGGAAAAGGGATTTAATTCAGCATGGCAATACGATTGGTTTGAAATAAGCCAGGCAAAGTAAAACATTAAGCCTTCTTATTGATTCGGCTGCATATTTTCCGGATGCACAAAGCTGATTACCCAGATTCCGGAACCCGGTTCCCTGTTATTCACCAAACGGTAGTAA
>JBAWYZ010000340.1:0-2747 GCA_037143255.1 Leptolinea sp.
TTGAATACATACCTTGCCACCGGAAGGCGTATACCGGATGGCATTGCTGATCAAATTTTGAATCGCCAGCGTCAACCGGTCAGCATCCAGACTCAAAACAGGTAAACCGGAAGGGATTGTACATTCCCAATGTAATCCCTTTGAAAGCGCTTCTTCCCGGTATGTTTCAGTGATCTTTTGCAGCCACTCGCTCACCACTGTCTGCTCACGGCTCAACATCAATGTGCCCGAAAGTAGGTCATGCTGAATGGCCAAATCTCCTACTAAATTGTTCAGGCGGTGTAATTCTCCTGCCATACCTTCCAGCAGATCACCACGTAATGCTTGGTTGCGATGAGCTCCCCCGCTTAAAGCTTGAACAGCGGACTGAAGTGATCCCAGCGGACGTCCAATTTCGTGAACCAGATTGGCCAGCAAGCGCTTGCGGTTTTCTTCCAGATTTATTAAGCGAAGCGCTAAAGTATTAAATGCCCGATACAACTGGCTGATTTCGCTCGGACTTTTTGATTCGTCCAAAACAAAAAGTGATTGCCCGGTAGCCAAGCCGGTCACTGCTTGAGATGCAGTCTGTATTTGTCTTGAAATATCGTTGGCCAAACCCCAACCAAGCAGAACCCCCAGGAGCAAACCCAGCCCGACAACCCAAAACATCACCTGACGTAATTGCAGGGAACGTTCGTAAATTGATGAAAGGGGATTCGCCAACCGGACGAAACCGAGCAGCAACCCGTCCGATCGTAAAACGGGGACGATTACATCCTTTACTGTTGATTGGTCATATCGAATATCTGCTTCGGGATTTAGAATCGGATCATACCGTTCAGCATATAAAATCTTACCAATTGCACCATTATCCGCCGGGTCGCTGGAAACGAGCAACCTGCCACCCGTATCCAGCAGCATAACTCGGGCGCTCAACCGCGGGCTGACTCGCGCCAGAAATGCTTGAGCGGATTTCGGATCCACCCATATTCCCGTCTGTAAGCCGGCCGTATCTGCCACCAGTACAGCCTGGCGGGTTAAATCGCGCGCTACTGTTGCAACTATTCCCTGGGTCTCCAAAAGATACACCAGTAGTAGTCCGACAACTGGTAATACCAGTAATAATGGAAAAAGGTTATTCAAAATAAGACGAAAACGCAGAGAGTGCATTATTAAACTACCCTCGGGATATATTTATATCCAACCCTGCGAATCGTTTGAATGCGCGGTGATTCGATATTTGTATCCTCTAGTTTTTCACGCAGCCAGCGAATATGGACATAAACTACTTGCGGCTGGCCTTCAAATTCGGCGCCCCACACGCGGGAAAGAATTTCGTTGGTTGCCAACACCTTCCCGGCATTAGCAGTCAGTAGTTGCAGCAAATCAAATTCTCGCGGTGATAGATTCAATGGTTGATCTCGAAGCGTTACCTGATGAGCGGCCGGATCAATAGTAAGATCGCCACAATGAATCACATCCTGCGCTGGTAGAGCTTCCCGTTGTGAAACTGTCCGCCGCAATACAAGTTTGATGCGGGCCTGCAATACATCAAAGTCGAATGGCTTGGTAATGTAATCATCTGCACCTAATTCCAACCCCAGAACTTCATCCAACCCACGGCGTCGTGCCGTGAGTAAAATCACTGGAACCCCCATTTGTTCGCGGATGACCTTCAAGGCATCCAGTCCATCCATGCCAGGCAAACCGACATCCAACACAACCAGGTCGGGCCGGGTTTGGCGAATGATTTCCAGACCATCTTCCGCATTAGCCGCCGTGCTGGTTTCATATCCGGCCCGCTGCAAATTAAACGCCAAACTACGGCGCAGCAATTTATCATCATCAATTAATAGTACATTCGCAGAAGCCATGGGGTTGAACCTCTAATCGTTTAATCATACCCTCAAAATTCAGTCGAAATAAATTGTCGCAAATGAATTTCTATGACAATTCTAATAATTTACTGACAAGTATGCTGTACAATACACAAAAAGAGGAGTTGTGAATGTTCCCTCAAATTCAATGGTACGGATCTTACTTAACTTATATGATGTTTTCCCTCCCAGCATTGCTTCTGGGATTGTGGGCGCAGGCAAAGGTAAAATCAGCTTTTGCAAAATATTCGAAGGTCCGGAATTACACCGGTTTGACCGGCGGCCAGGTAGCCCGCCGAATGCTCGATTCAAATGGACTTCAGGATGTTCAGGTTGAACAGGTCAGCGGCATGTTAAGCGATCATTACGACCCGCGCACCAAAACATTACGGCTTAGTTCGGGTGTTTATGAAACTCCTTCCATTGCCGCAGCCGGCGTTGCCGCACACGAATCCGGGCATGCTATTCAAGATGCAGAGCATTATTTCCCGTTACAAATCCGCTCGGCAATAGTTCCCGCTGTTCAATTGGGATCGTGGCTTGGACCAATCATTTTCATGGTCGGGTTAGTTCTTTCGACCCAGCTTGGCGAAAAAATCGCCATTGCTGGTTTGGTACTTTTCGGCATCACAGCGGTATTCGCAATCATTACCCTGCCGGTGGAATTTGATGCCACCCGCCGTGCCAAAGCAGCGCTTGAATCCAGCGGATTCATTGGGATGGAACAAATGGTCGGCATTAACAGCGTACTGGATGCGGCTGCTTTGACCTATGTTGCTGCTGCCGCACAGGCAATTTCCACCCTTTTATATTACATCTTCTTAATGATGCGCCGAAACCGAGATTAATATTACACTTTTACTCAAACAAACCAGGCCACATCGCGGC
>JBAWYZ010000341.1:0-2719 GCA_037143255.1 Leptolinea sp.
CCCTGTGCCATTTTCAGTGCTTTTCCGAATAAAACGGCAATCGTGATTTGGGTAAACTCCTTTTGGATCGCAGCTTCCAAAGAAGTTTTAAAAAAATCTCCTATCTGGATGAAGGCGACTGCCGGCAGATCCGGAATCGCTGATTGGGCGAATCGCTCGCTTCTTCTGCCGGTGGTCAGTACCACCTTCATGCAGCCGCCTGCCCGAGCCACTGACAGGGAAGAGGCAATAGTTCCTATATATGCATCATGAGACATGGGCCGGACAATGCCGGTTGTTCCCAGTATGGAGATGCCGCCGATGATGCCAAGTTTGGCATTAAGGGTTTTTTTAGCCAGAAGCTTTCCTTGGGGTACAAATACTTCAATGCATACCGAATGAACCTTGTCGACCTGATTTATTTGCTGTTCGTTCAGAACGTCTTTAATGGCCTGAACGATCATCTTTCGGGGGCCCAAGTTGATAGCAGGCTCTCCTGGCGGAATTTCCAGACCAGGAAGCGTGACATGTCCGACGCCTTCACCGCCGGTGATTGTGATATTCAGAGATACTTTTCCTTTTTTGATATCATGGCTTTCCTGAAAGTTAGAAACAGAACAAATTGTCACAATAGCGCCGATCTCCGCCGAATGTGTGACATCCGGATCATCGCCGGCATCCTTGATTACTGTTGCGCTTGCCCGGCATCCGGAAATCTGTTTGCAGCAATGAACCGGAATATGCATCCTGTTCCCGGTCAGAAGCAATATATCTACCGAACCCGGAGCAGAGCCGGTAACAATTAGGGTCAGTGCAGCTTTGGCCGCAGCCGCAGCCGCGGTTCCGGTGGTGAAACCGGATTTGAGCGCCACTGGTGGCGCTGACATTCCGCCGACTTTTTGTGTTGTACTTTTTCCCATTCGCCCTTCAGTTGCCTTTATATCAGAACATAATACAGAAATCCCACCAGAATCACGCTGACGACCCTGAATCCCTGCCCCATCAGTAGCAGTTCAAATCCCATGCGGGGTGAAAAAACCCCAACGTACCATGGCAGTTGATGTCGAAGAGTACGGATGGGCGCTGCTATGACATTGCCGATGATAAGCGCCAGAACCGTTTGTTTGGTAGTGATGACCCCGGCATCCATCAACGCACCGGCAGCGGCGAATCCGGAGGCGAACTCGGCTGTAAAACTCAAAACAACCAGAGACAGAGATTCCATGGGAATAAAGGTTGTGGTGATGAACCGGGCCAGCCAGTCCCGCGCCATTTCAAAAACATTCATGGAATTGAGAATGAAGACTACGACATAAATCGGGATGACATAAACCGCCATTGTAATCAGTCTGGCAGGGAATTTTTTCCACAGGTTCTGCAAGATGGTTCTGAATTCTTTGGCTGCATGCGGAATCGCAGAAGATGACACATCCGAAGCAAAGCTATCTTTTGGCAACCTAAAATGGCCGTAAACCAGAACGCAGGCCATGCGCAGTATGGCAGCCAGGAAGGTCAGCAAAAAATACAGGGTTCCAGCCCACCGGGTAATGGGAACCACCATGAAAAACGTGGTGGGAAGATGAGCAAAAAAAGCGGGAAGTTGATTAGCAAGATTAGTCAGATAAAGCTGGCTTCGTGTGATCTTTCCATCTTTGTAGTAATCCTGAAGCATGGCGTTGGAGGCGACGCCAGAGATAAAGGCGGTAGTGAAGGCGACGCCACAGTGCTGCCCCAAACGGCCAAACCGAAACAGCGGTCCGGCTATGACGGCAATACGTCTGGTCCACCCGGATGCTTCAATGATTTCTCCCGCAACCAGTCCTGCGCTGATCGCCAGCATCAATCGAATTAGCGGCCAGACCAGTTTGGAGAATACATGAACCCGGCTCGTAGCATGAAATCCATAGATGCTGACAATCACCAGAGTCACCGAGAGCAGCAGTGAAACCGCAAGGGGCGTATAGCGAATCGGTCTGGCTTTACGCATTGTTACTGGATTGCTTTGCGATGATCAGGGTCCAATATTCCGGGCTGCGGTCATTGAATTCACGGGTGTCCGGGTAAATTTTTTGATCAGGAAGGCTACAATTGGAGATTCCGACGCATCTGGTAAAACCGGAAGCGCTTTCAAGGGCTGCATTGATGTCTTTGATATTTCGATACGCCTTCATGAAAACGATATTTTCCGGTTTCATTGTCATCTGCCTCAAACGATCCCCGCCATTGACCCCGGAAACCACCAGAAGGCATTCTTCGCCCTCGACCAGCGGTGTATTGATGCATGCCGCAGCCGCTTGGTAGGACGTTATGCCTGGAATGGTGGTAATTGGAATGTGGGGGGCTATTTCCTGAATATTTTTAAGAATATATCCAAATGTAGAGTATGTCATGGGGTCTCCAAGGGTTAGAAACGCCACATTTTTCCCCTGTTCCAACTCCGAAATGATGGTTTCAGCATGGGTTTTCCATGCCTTGCAGGTTTCTTCCCTGTCTTTGGTCATGGGAAACTGCAGCACCCTGACATCTGTTCCTTTGGGGATATGCTGGCCTGCAATATTGACCGCCAGGCTGTAATCATTTTTGGTGGATGCTGCGGCAAAAACAATGTCAACCTCAGAGAGAATTCTCGTTGATTTTACTGTCAGCAGTTCCGGATCTCCCGGACCCACGCCGATACCATATAATGTTCCTGTTTGTTGTTTCATTCTATCACCTTGATGAGTTAGGGGCGAATAATTAT
>JBAWYZ010000342.1:0-2705 GCA_037143255.1 Leptolinea sp.
GTTTACGACAACATGCCCTGTTCCGGAAAAACCAACATCACTTATTACCTGTCTATTGATGGCGGACTTACATGGACGGAAGTTACAACCTGGGATGTGATCAAGTCCTTCACGGGTTCATCCGTCGGCAGTGTTGTGAGCAACTGGACTCCCGGAAGTCCGGCCATGACCTACCGGCTGAGAACCGTGGATTTTTCCGGACACTCGACGGCTGGAAATAATCTTCTCTGGAAGGCGCAAATGACCAGTACAGATGAAAACTGCGCACCAGTAATCATAAATGCTGCCCTCAGCGGCAGCATGGCCAGCCACAGTTATTTTTCCAGAGCTTCACCCAGCGTCCAAACCAATGTGATATATTCCGGCAGCTACGAAACCCCGGACGCAGGATGGACTGACAAGTCGTTTCGGGGGCATTTGTTTGCTTCCCGGCTTTATGATCCGGCACTTCCCGGCTCTCAGAATGTTCAGGCCCTTTGGGATGCAGGAGAGGTGTTGAATGCCATGTCACCGAGCAGCCGCACAATTTTCTATCCTGATATCACCATGCACACCGTGACCCATGAGGTGATAGGAACAGGAGATGGTGCCACAAAACAGTTTTCCGGGACCATTGCCAATCATCCAATTTCAGCAACTACCGTATTGATTACGGATCAGACAGAAAAATTTGTTGATAAGCATACGGATGCCCTGATAGGCGATTTTGGCGGTACCGGCACCATTAACCGGTTTACCGGCGCTTATAATATGACATTCAACAATCCGCCGGGCAACGGAGTTCCGGTTGTGGCACAATATACCTATTACGTTACTGCCAGCGCCCTGAAACCTTTTACGTCCGACAACGTTACCAACACCATGCTGGGGATGGACAACTCATCCTATCAAGACGCTACCGGTTATCACTACTACTATGATCTGGATAAGAGCTGTGCTCTTACCGATCCAAACTGCACTATTACCGCTGAAGACGGCGCATGGCTGGTCAACTGGGTACGCGGGTACAAGGATGGGGACAGCACAAAAAAGGAGTGGCTCCTGGGTCAGATAGACCATTCGGTACCTGCGCTTGAAACTCCGCCTGGAACGCCTGCCTGGTATTACGGCACTGCCGTAACAAAGGATGAGCGCACTGCTTTTGATAATTTTGTCATTGCAAATTGGGAACGTCCCTCTTTGGTTTATGTGGGATCAAGAGATGGAATGCTTCATGCCTTTGATGCCGGAAAGTTTCGATGGGGATACATGAATGGAGATATTTTCAAATGGGGAGATAACCCTGCAACCACAAGCATCAATGAATATCGCGGCTATTTCAAGTGGACGGGCGATACATCCAGCACCGCCGATTATGGAACCGGTGCTGAGAAATGGGCATTTATTCCAGCCAACCTGATATCCCGGTTCAAAAATAATCTGTTGTCCGCCGATGACCAATCTTATGTAGATGCATCCCCGGCTATTAGCGATGTTGAAACAGGCGGTGCCTGGAAAACGGTTCTGCTTTCTGCTGAAGGAAACGGCGGGGATACGGTGTTTTGCCTGGATGTTACCACTCCTTACAGTCCAACATTTTTATGGGAGTTTGCCGATCCGGAACTGTTCCGAAGCCGGTCGTCACCTGCTGTCGCCGTTATCGGACGGACTATGTATAATGGAACCAAAACTTGGGCGGCGTTTTTTGTATCCGGCAAAACGTATGATAACACACTGTATCCATCAATCTACATAATTGATGTGGCTACTGGAAATCTTCTCAAGAGAGTTTTGCTGGATTCTGAACCTCTCGGCGTTGGTGGCGTTCCCAGCGGTCAGCCTGCGGTGGTGGATTCTGACGGAAACGGTTATATAGATCGGCTATACATTGGTACGGACAAAGGCTATTTATACAAGGTTAACATTCCGGATGATCCCAGCAGCGGCAGTGGCGATATTACCAACTGTGTAATCAACAGGGATATTTCCGATAATTTCGGCAACAGCGTTGCTTCAAATCAACAATATCACCCTATTTATGCATCACCTGCGGTTGTGGTTCAAAACACCTATTCTACTGCAGGTGATATACAATATAAAATTAAAATTATGTTTGGAACCAGCGACAGTCCTTACTACGATGAAAACATCAATATTGCCAACACCACATATCATTTCTTTGCTTATGTGGATACTGCTCCTAAAGGGGATTGCAATTTCAGCAACGTTAATCTGGACTGGCTGTATGCGCTGCCGTCAGGGCAACGGATTTTTGCATCAGCGTTTGCGGCGGCGGGCAGTATTTATTTCGGCACTGCAACTTCTGAAACTGAAGATCCGTGTTTGGGCGCTGGAGATCCAGCATCCAACAGCGGCAAATTGTATGCCATGGATATCACACAAACTGGATCGCCTACACCAAAGTTCACCGCAAGTACCGGAAATATTCTTTCGGCTCCGGTAGTGGATGATCAACATCTCTATGTCAAAACAATTGGAAACGGAATGATGGCAACACCGGGTCCCTATAATAATCCGGTTGTCATGGGCGGGCTTGTGCAAACTACGGTTTCAACCTGGCGAGAGATTTTTGGTAAAGATCAATCGTTGGTCCCAGCACCGTAAGCAACGGGAGGTCGATCCATATCAACTTTAGACATGATGGCTTCGTGAAAAAATATACAAAACGAGAACAGAAAGCCCCCTTCCCTTCGTAAGTTGTGGGG
>JBAWYZ010000343.1:0-2642 GCA_037143255.1 Leptolinea sp.
CCAGAAACTCCATTGGCTTAAAGCCCATGGTTTTAAGCGCATCGATTTCGCTGTTGACCTGCATGGTGCCCAACTGCGCTGCAAAGGCCGCACCGGTGCGTCCCGACATGATAATGGCAGCCATCAAACCGCCCATTTCCCGTGTCATGCCCAAACCGACCAGGTCAGCGATAAAAATTTGCGCGCCAAACAACGCCAACTGCACCGCGCCCACGAAAGCCAGAATCAAGCCCACCAGCAGACTGATCAACGAAACGATTGGCAATGCAGAAGGGCCGCAGTCCTGGATATACCGCCATAAGTCGACCCAGCGAAAGCGGGCTTTTCCGCGCGTCAAAGCAAAAACGCTGAGCATCGTTTCGCCGATAAAAGACACTGTCGCCTGGCTATCTTTGAATATGCGGATTCCGCCTTTGCCAATAACTTCCAGCCACCGCGTTTTAGTCTCCTGACGACGTGCTCCAGCCCTTTCAGGTACGGCATAAACCAGGCTTAACAAGCCTTGGATACCCTCCGGCAACGTCGTGGTGTCGACTTCAATGCCATTCTTTGCGCCATAATCGACCAACAGGATCAATTCGGTCATCAGCAGACTATCCCAACGCCCCAGGCCTTGGGTTGAGAACACCAGTCGCTTGATATCCGACCCATCGCCCAATTTCGCTAGAACCGCTTCGAGGGCCGGTGTCTGTGCATCCAGCACCCAATCGCCAACAATAGCAACCTCCAGCGTATGCTCTTTTCGGCTCACATTAATTTCACATGGAACCTTGGTTGCGGTCATAACTGTCATGATGAAGTGTGCGTAAAAATGTTTGGTTATTAATCATACGATCCTAATGGCCTAACTTTACCATATAGGCATGACATAATCATTAAGGGACTGGTTGAAAATACACGGATTAGCCAAATAAAAGGATCAACCCTCCTTATCGGCATAAATAGTGAGAACAAGTTTTTTAAACCAGTTTGGGCGAAAAATAACCACATACAATCCAATCGTGCTGGTAACCGGAACAGGCCCGATACTAAAAATCATCAAGACAATAAAGACGATTGCACACTTGATTCTGGCCCAACTGGAAACTTTATTCATTGTGAAGACTCCTCTGTTTGAAATGACAACCACTTCCTGTTTCAGTTTGAAGCCCGCCATCAATTGCTGTTGAACATTTTTGGCTAAGGCCTTAGCCGCTAATCTGCCGGATGCCATAGCGGATCAATGGCTTGCATAATCCGGTGGGTTTCAGTCAGGGCCACGATAATTTTCTGGTAATGCCTTATATCCTCAAAATTTAGCTGACGGCCATGACGGTCTTTTAGCCATTTTTGGGCAGGCTGATAGCCGCCGATATAAAATTCCCAGGCAATTACGGGTATGCCGTCAAAGTATTGCTGATCGTTAATCCAGACGCGGCCAGTAGATGTAGACTCTTCAACCCCACCGCCCCTCTCGAAATCGTTTTTGTTGATTTTTCGGGTGATGACATTATCACCGTTATTGGGATAGGTGGTGATGGCATGATCCAGCACCGGACTGGACATTAGATGAAGCTGGCGCAGTTCAGCACCCAGTTTTACCAAAGGCCAAAAGGTTTGCGGGTCTGGATACGGCACACGCGGAAAATCAATTTTCAGGAAGTCCTTGTAGGTTTCCCGGTAATGGGGCGAATGCAACACGGCGTAAATGTAATCGAGCAGGTCAATAGGTGTGAAAGTTGTGTTGACCGTAGGGGCAATCCCTTGCGGTTGCCCTGGTTGCTCGGGTTCATGCGGGTATGGAGGGAGACCGCAAGGGATCAAAGGGCAACCGCAAGGAATCGCCCCTACCTCGGGTATGAAGGTCAAATCCAGTTTTTCGGCGATTTTCTGGAGAATTTCGGGATTGAGATTGGGTGTGCGGACGGGTGTTTCGAGAAGTTGGTTCGTATTTCCTGGGTAGAGATAGAGTGGGAATGCTACAGAGATGCCTTTATTACTATAGTGAATACGGTTATCAATGAGCGTACTTGTTACTTGAATATGCGACCAGTTATCTGTAATTGCTTGACGGCTGGCTAACAACCCAAAATTCTCTCCATTGAGAAAATGCTGCATGACGTTTTGTCGATCAAAATCAATCAGGTTGGAGGAGTAATAAATCTTACGGTAATCAAAGGGACGATATAAGACATCCTTTATTTCTGAGGGTATAAATTTTTCTCTCTGTCTGGCTTCCGATATTTTCCAATCCCGATTGTCTTTCAAGTTAAATTTTGAAGCTATTTCTCTGTCGGAATATTGTTGATCATAAAAACAGTCGATCCGGTTTTTTAATGTGTTATTGTCCATGTCAATCACAAAATCATCCCGATGAGTTTTGATTCCAGTGGAATTTACCGGAAACAAATCATTCACTGAAAAGCCCTGTTCATACTGCTCAAGTACGTCAAAATCCTTGGCAATAAATGAATACTCCGGCGCTCGGCAATCTATCTTGTTCCACGGTAGTGAGCTCAGACTGTTATTCAGCAGCGTTTGATATTTGTCTTTACGCAAGCCAAATAAATCCAGATGATAAACTTCTGCTAATGGCTTCCGCATTAGAAAATCCGGTTAAAGATTAATGGATTGAATATCTTTGCTAATAATATCCTTAATGT
>JBAWYZ010000344.1:0-2639 GCA_037143255.1 Leptolinea sp.
AATCCGGCCTGCTCCGCTGGGGGAGCCTTGCCGGGCTGTTGCTGCTCTTCCAGGATCTGTGGCAGCACCTCAAGTTGTGGCGCGTCAATGTGGCAGCGGAGTACTTCCCGGTCACGCCGGTTGATCTGGCCATCAAGGTGGTCAGTAACCATGCGGATGCGGTATATACGAATTTGCTGCTGGCCGGCGCAGGAATTACGGTAGTGATGGGGATGGTACTACTGGTTGGGGCTTTTCGCAAAGGAAAGTTGACCGGGTCTGATTGACAACCCGGTTAAATCAAAATGTTATAATCAATTTATGGATTATCGGGACTTTGTATCTTCCTCTCAAGTAACTGCTTTCTGCCGTAAGAACCATATTCGCAGAATGGCTTTTTTTGGTTCAGTAATCCGCTCGGACTTTGGACCGCAAAGCGATGTAGATGTTCTGGTTGAATTTGAATCCGGACATGTTCCCGGTTTGAATTTCTTTTCCATGGAAGCAGAATTATCGATATTATTTGGCAGAAGTGTTGATTTGCAGACCCCGGGTTTCCTGGGTAAAGAAATTCGACAAACTGTTTTATCTGAAGCCATTCCTGCGTATGAGCAAGCATAATACCGAAATATTATTAGCGCAATTAATATCTCATGCTAGAGTAGTAGGTAGGATCGCTTGCCTGCCCCAGTCTTTTTGGGGTGATCCCACCATAACGTGATTATACAATTAACCATGCTGATATAGCGACTCTTCCAAGAAGCATAAGGTTTGCAAAACGGTTTTTTGTGGTCAAGTTTTCATCAATATGTGCGGATGGGAGGGTACCCGTCCAATTGGGGTGGAGGGGAGGCGGGTGGCGTTTTCATGTATATAGAATAAGGGTATTAAACGAGGGTGGGATCGACAGAGAATTTATCCACAACTTCTACCCATGATGTATAATAAAGTCACATAATGAAAACCTATGAACAAATCCGCCAGCAATTAATAAACGGAGAATTCGAATTTACTCGGCATGCTTTACGACGCACGGCAGAGCGAAATATCGCAGAGCAAGAAATCCGCCAAGCGGCAGAACGCGCAAAAATCATCGAAGATTATCCCGAAGACAAATATACGCCCAGTTGTTTGATATTGGGCTTTACTATCAAACAACGGCCATTACATATACAGTTATCTTATACAGACACAGACATGGTCAGGATCATTACCCTGTATGAACCTGACCCCCAGGAATGGATTGGATTTTCCGAACGGAGGTAAGCATGTTCAAATGTCACGTATGCGGTTCAACCAGCGAGCGCGAGGAATTCGTGAACGATGTCTTTCAAATTGACGGCAAACCGGTGCTGATAGAAAATATCCCTGCGCAGGTGTGTACACGTTGTGGAGAAGAAATTTTCAGCAAAGAAACCACCGAAAAAGTGCGATTGTTGGTACGCAGCAATGTGAAACCGGTCAAATCCGTGAAAATGGATGTTTTCGCCTACACATAAAGCAAGACAGCGGTAGGGTGGGATCGCTTGCCTGCCCCAGTCTTTTTGGGGTGATCCCACCACAAGCCAAGTATACAACTAACCAAATTCGAATAGCGGATCTCCAATGAGTCGCGGGGTTGGTGAAACGGGTTTTGGCTTGGCCGTGGCCAAGTTTTCAGCAGTTTGTACGAAAAAACAAGTTTCTGCCCAATTTTTTTGGGTGGCGTTTACATGGATGTTCGTCCGGCCGTAGGGCCCCCTACCATTGGTGAGGTGCGTTTTATTTGTAGTAATACCGCGCCTGTAAGAAATCGATGCGATTCTCTCTCACCAGGTAAACCAATCGGTGCTCTTGTGTAATCCGGCGTGACCAGGTCCCCGGTGCGAGAAATTTTAGCGGTTCAGGTTTGCCAATTCCATCAAATGGATCGCGTACAACGGCTTCAATGATGTCGAAAATACGCAGGGCAATTTTCCGGTCCGTTTCCACCCAAAAGCGCATGTCTTCGATAAACTCAGTTTGGAAAACAGGTACCCAGTCCCGTTTAGTCAAGGCCAACCTGGTGATGCAAACTCTTTGGTGACATAATATCACCTTCATTTTTCAATGCCCGGTTAAGGGCAGTAAGCAGCCGTTCCGAATTGGCAGGTGACCGTAAAAGATAGGCGGTTTCCATTAAACTCTCCAATTCGCTGGCAGCGATTATGGCAACATTTTCTTCTCCCCGGCGTTGAATTATTACCACTTCCCGGTTGTGGGTAACTTCATCTAATAATTTGGCCAGGCCATCTCTGGCCTGGGTATAGGTGGTTTGAATAGTCATTTTCGTCTTTTTGTTGTACAGATATACTATTCAGGAAAGTTGGAATTTTGTCAAGTTGGGCTCGCACTATAACCAACAATAATTTGAATATGCAATTTTCCAAGCCTGGTTAATTGCAACGGATGGGAAGGTAGATTTAGTAACTGAAAACGAGAGATTTCAGCACAACTTTACTATTCCAGCTTAATCGCCCCCACCGGGTTTTTTGAGACGCCGGTTCTTTTCTCCCCCCACAATAGTAGATCGGATAAACGGCGGCGCTGTCACAGCTTGCAGTGTACAGAGTCGCTTATCCAACATACGGGTACGCAGCCGCGCGTCAATATCATCCAGACGATCCGATGTGGTTATCACT
>JBAWYZ010000345.1:0-2631 GCA_037143255.1 Leptolinea sp.
ATAGAGCTGCGTAAAGCTTTATCACAAAAATGGGAAAGTTTGTACGGTGTTTCCTACCACCCAGAAAACGAGATGTTGATTTCAGTAGGTGGTTCCGAAGCGTTGTACCTGGCTTCACATCCATTCTCAACCCGGGAGATGAGGTCATCATTCCCTCCCCGTGCTTTGTGGCCTATCAGAGTGAAGTTCTGCTGGCTGGCGGTGTTCCGGTTGAAGTTGCGCTGCGCGCCGAAGACAATTTTGACATAAAACCATCCGCAATAGAGGCAGCCATCACTCCGCGCACTAAAGCCATTTTGCTCGGCTTTCCCAATAACCCCACTGGCGCTGTCGCCAGCCGCGAATCATTACTTGAGATTGCCAAACTTGCCGAAAAGCATGACCTGATTGTTATGTCGGATGAAATCTACGACCGGTTGGTATATGGGGTTAAACATGTCTGCTTCCCGGCCTTGCCGGGCATGAAAGACCGCACTATCTTACTGGGCGGATTCTCCAAAGATTATGCCATGACCGGATGGCGTATCGGCTTTGCCTGTGCCCCGGCAGATATCCTTACCGGTATGCTTCGAGTGCACCAATATACGATTATGTCCGCACCCACCACTGCCCAGGACGCTGCCATCGAAGCTTTGTTGAAGGCGGAGACTTATGTGGAAGATATGCGCTTGGAATATGATCGGCGCCGTAAATTAATTGTGAATGGTTTCAATCAATTGGGATTGCCGACCGTGGAACCGCACGGCGCATTTTATGCCTTCCCCAATGTTTCTGCCTCGGGCATGGATGAAGATACCTTCTCTAATAAATTACTTGCGGAAGAACGGGTGGCTATGGTGCCAGGAACGGCTTTCGGCGCGGGCGGTGAAGGCTACCTGCGGGCTAGTTATGCCACCTCCTACGAGAAAATTGAAAAAGCCCTGGAGCGCATGCACAACTTCATGCACCGGTTGGGTTAAGAAAAGAACTTAAAGGAAACCGAACAGGTATGCAATACGAAACAGTCATCGGTCTGGAAGTTCATGCAGAAATGGCTACCCAGACAAAAATGTTTTGCTCCTGCCGGGTGGTTGATTCCACGCAAGCTGCTCCAAACACGGCGGTTTGTCCGGTGTGTGCAGGAATGCCAGGCGTCTTACCGGTGGTCAACCAGCAGGCAGTTGAATACGCCATCCGCGTCGGGCTGGCGCTGGGATGCTGTATCAACCACGCCAGTCTTTTTGACCGTAAAAATTACTTCTATCCCGACCTCCCCAAGGGGTACCAGATATCGCAATACGAGCATCCGCTGGCATCCGATGGACAACTGGCTATTGATACCTCTCAGGGTGAGAAAATCATCCGTATCCGCCGAGCGCATCTGGAAGAAGACACCGGCAAGTTAACCCATGTGGTTACTGAAACGGGAAATTATTCTCTGGTTGATCTCAATCGCTCGGGAATTTCACTGTTGGAAATCGTCACCGAACCGGATATGCGATCTGTAGAAGAAGCCCGCGCGTACACTACCAGTCTACGCGCTATATTACGGGCGCTATGTGTCAACTCCGGTGACATGGAAAAAGGCGTAATCCGCTTTGAAGCCAATGTTTCTGTGCGCGAAGCCGGAACTGATGTTTTGAATAACCGGGTTGAGATCAAGAACCTCAACAGTTTTCGCGCCATGGAACGCAGCTTGACCTATGAAATTGCCCGTCAGATTACTGTGATGGAAAGCGGCGGGACCGTCACCCAGGAGACAATGGGATGGGATGAACCCAACGGTGTCACTTTTTCACAGCGCAGCAAGGAAGACGCTCACGACTACCGCTACTTCCCGGAACCAGACCTACCGCCGCTGGTGGTTGAACCGGATTGGGTTCACCGTGTGCAGAGTACTTTGCCTGAGCTGCCGCGCGCCCGCGCCAACCGTTATGTTACTGACTATAGTGTCACTTTGGCAGATGCCAACTTGCTGGCAACCGACATCACGGTGGCAGAGTTTTTTGAGAAGACAGCCGCTGCGGCGCCGGATGTTCCTAGCAAGACCATTTCCGCATGGATACTGGGAGAAGTGGCCGCCTATTTGAACCGCACCGGCGAAACCTACGAAATGCTGCGCATTACACCCAAATCCCTGGCTGACCTGCTCGTCCGGTTGAATAACGGGGAAGTCAATGCCGCCACAACCAAGTCAATTCTGGTGACCTTGCTGGAAAAAGGCGGAACCGCCGCAGAACTCATCAAGGCAGGTGGACTGCAACAGACTTCCGACCGTGATCTGATTGCATCTCTGGTTGCGCGTGCCCTGCAGGAAAACCCTGGCGAGGTGGAAAGTTACCGTAATGGCAAAGAAAACGTAGCCAACTGGTTCTTCGGTCAGGTGATGCGCCTGGCGGACGGTAAGGCAAATCCGCTTGTGGTGCGCGAAGAATTAGCAAGACAGTTGAAATCGAATTAGGCAAATTGGTAGTAAATCACCAACCCTTATTTACAAAACATTGCTATACACGCCCCAACTGGTTTGAAGGTTGAACCAGACTTGCGCAACTATAAAAGCAAATGTGATCACCAACCCGGCAAAAAACAAAACTGTCTTACCTGAACCCATTTTCCGTTCTTCCAGGAAGTTTGACCAGAAATATTCCTGAG
>JBAWYZ010000346.1:0-2611 GCA_037143255.1 Leptolinea sp.
TTCATGCTGAAGCAGAAATGAATGTGTTTCTTCGATAATCATTTTCTCGGTGAGATCCTGAACCACAGCGATATGGAAATGATCAACCAATTCTTCTCCTGGCGCCCACAGGGGTGATACCGTCAGATTTCCCCAAACCACTCTCCCATCCTTGGTAACATAGCGTTTATCGATGGAATATTCACTCATCTTCCCGGATTCCAATAAATTATTGTTATACTCACTTTCCTGAACATCATCTGGATGGGTAATGGCCTGAAAGGATACACCCAGCAACTCTGCCATTGGGTAGCCGAGAAAATCGCAGAACTTCTTGTTAATTTTGTTGAAAACCCCGGTCTTTGTTTCCACCAGCGCCACCCCAACTGCTGCCTGCTGAAAAATGGTGCGGAAGCGTTTCTCGCTTTCGTTCAGAACTGTTTCAGCGTTGTGGCGATGTACCGCCAGAGCAAGGGGCTCAGACAGGCGTTGGATGGTCTTGAGGTCCCTGTCACTATAATCCTTTTCAGCATTGCAAAGGGCAATTTGTCCTACCGCCTGGCTGCCAAGCACGGCCGGCACTGATAAAAAGCGCTCTATTGGGATAAACCCTGTGGGAATGCCTTTAGCAGCCAGATGTGACGCCGGGGAATTGATGTAAAAAGCCTCGTCGCTGTTGAGCGATTGACCCCTAAGCCAGGGATATTGCCCATCGCTGCCAGGGGGGATAACCATCTTTTGTATCCCATCTTCAATCTGCCATTCACCGGTTATTTTCCCAGCCAGTGAATACACAATTTTGTTCCCCGTCAGTGGGTCAACCAAAGATATAAAGCCATTGGGGCTGAGGGTCAGCTTTTTCGCCCAACCCAAAATGAAAACTGCGATATCCTCAATGGACGGAGAAGAAGAAATCAGCAGCTTGTTAAGAACCGCGAGGGTTGAATCCAGTTTGGCTTCCCATGCATCCTGCTCCCCCAGTTTTTGTTGAGATATTTTCATTTGTAACCTTTTATTAACCAGCTATTTTGGCGGGTTAGGGTGAATGTCTCAGTTTTTCCACCGAACGTTGCTCAATACTTTCTGTATCATGGTTTATTCTTCTTTTTTGCCTGTGGGTTTACCACACATTTCTGCCCGGTCTACATTTGACATGTTGACAGGGTGGGCATTGAACCCACCCTGCCGATTAAAAAAACCCTTACAAATCTTGCCAGACCTATGCAGGGATAGCCAGCTGCAATAATGATTTTTCCTGCATCGAAAGCACCATTCCCAAATCAAGCAGAATCACCAACCGTTCATCGAGCTTGCAAATACCGGTGATAAACTCCGAGTCGACCGAGGTCACCATGCGCGGGGTAGGTTCGATATCCGTGTCCTGGATGGTCAACACCTCGGAAACACTATCGACCACCATGCCCACGATCATATAATCCAAAGAAACCACCACGATGCGGCTTTCCTTTGTGGGGAGTTGGATAGGCAGGCTGAAACGCTGGCGCAGATCAATTACTGGCAAGACCTTGCCACGTAGATTGGTGATGCCTTTTACAAAAGACGGGGCATGCGGCACAGTTGTGATAGCCTGCATTTTTACAATACTCTCCACGTCAGCAATATCCACACCATAGGATTCGTTAGCAAGTTCAAAAATGACAATTTGTTTTTCCATGATTGATCTCCGTTTGTATTATTTATCCGGGCAGGAATTTAACTCCCTGCCCGGGTTTTCCAATTCTGGGGAAGCCAATTGTCTGCAATTAGTTATTAAGCACCCGTTGTCTTCCATTTTCGTGTTGACCGTTGCCGCCATTACCACCCTGGACTTTTTGGCCACCATTGCCGCCATAACCGACAAGGGTTTTATAGCCACCGTTGCCGCCATTGCCACTCTGGTTTTTATGGCCGTTGCCGCCTGCTACAGTTGGTTCATTAAAATAGAGATCCTGGCTGTTATCCACTTTGAACTGCCCCACGAGGCGCTCTAAGTTTTGCGCCATTTCGGCGAGAGATTGGGCAGAAGCGGTCACTTCCTCAACCTGGGCGCTCATCTCCTCGGCACCCGCCGAGACTTCTTCTACCGCTGCGCTGTTTTCCTCACTCACGCTGGCGATGCTCTCAATTGCCTGGGTTACCGCGTTGGCATTGGCTGACATTTGTGTGGTGGAAGCTGTATTTTGCTCGACCACGCTGGATACGCTATCCATGGCAATTACCAACTCGTTGGCGCTGGAACTGATTTGCTGCGATGCAGCTGCGATTTCCTCCACCTGTGTGTTGACGACTTTTACCGCCTGGAGGATGCTGCTAAGGGCTTCTTCAGATTGGCTGGCTCGTTCAGAGCCTTTCTGAACTTCTACTCGGCTTTCTTCCATCGCTGCTATTGCTTCAGCCACCGTGGCCTGTATATCGCTGATCAATCCTCCAATCTCCTTAGTTGCGCCTGAAGAACGTTCGGCCAGTTTGCGCACCTCATCCGCTACCACCGCGAACCCCTTGCCGTGCTCTCCCGCGCGCGCTGCTTCAATGGCGGCGTTCAATGCCAGCAGGTTGGTCTGGGATGCTATGTCATCGATCGTTTCAACGATGGCGCCGATCTGTTTCGAACGTTTGCCCATCTCCTGCACTT
>JBAWYZ010000347.1:0-2577 GCA_037143255.1 Leptolinea sp.
TCAAGCGGTTGGACAGGCGGCTGGCGATTTGCTTTTTATGCCGGCCGCGCCGGATAAGAATGCGGTTTAGATCATGCAGTTGCATGGTGGAAGTTTAACATATTGATGAAGTTTATCAATATGTTAGCTGAATCAAAATAAGTTTTATTCAAGAGGCGGTATTTCGGTATGGTTAATTGGGTGTCCGGTAATTGGTGCGGTCAAAAGCGACCTCATGCAGAGTTTTTGGGAGGTCGGGAGGGGTTCTGACACGGTTATTCTGAAAAGCATAGTGAGAATTGCTGCCTATGAAAATGCTGGTTTTTCGTCCTCACCGGCGAGGAGTAAGCCCTCAGCCTAGTTTACTGATATTTGCCGGTCCGAATCCGGTCACCCGCTCATTTATATTTCGGCACAGGCCAGGGCATTACTACTTCGGTGGTCTCAAATATTTCTGCCATCACCGTCTCGCTGGTCAATTCAACAACCTGCGCCATAAAGGCGGATGAATCTTCCACTCTTAGCCGAGCTGTGACGGTTACATCCACGCCGAAATCTTCATGCAATATCACACTGTCGCAAGCAGAGGCAATCCGCCGGATACGCCCCAGGTAGGTATAAGGAAAGGCAAGCAGAACGGTGTCGGTCATTACCCGCATAGAGCGATCCACTTTCTCTAATACCGCCCGGACGGCATCCGAATACGCCCGTACCAGTCCGCCGGTACCCAGTTTCGTCCCACCAAAATAGCGTGTGATTACTATTGCCACGTCTCCCAAAGCGCTGCCCTGCAGAACAGCCAGCGCTGGCCGACCGGCCGTGCCGGAGGGTTCGCCATCATCGCTGCAATGAGCTGTCACTGAATCGCCGTGACCAATAAGAAAGATGGGGACATTGTGCGTGGCATCTGCGAATTCTGCTTTGATGCGGTTGATAAACATTTTGGCTTCCTCTATTGTTCCGGCACGAGCCAGTGAAGCGATAAAGCGTGAGTTTGCCACTCGAATTTCGTTCCGCACTTCCTTTGCGGGGATAGGGTAGGGGGTTTTAGAAATGGGCATGGTTTAATTGTACTGGAAACTATCAAAGTAATTGAAAGAGATCCCACACTTACTGAAGGGTGTACGCCCATAAACGATTTCCCCACTCCTTCTGGTTCTTCAACAAGGCGTTTTTGAGTGTAGATAATTGTATAATCAGACTATGGTGGAATTCAACCTCTAACAAAAATATCTTCAAAAGTGAGATCATTCAATGGACTGGCTTTCCTTAAATTTTGCTCTTCTACCCATTTTGGCAATATTATTACTACTCATTTTATGGCGCACCGCTGCTGATATCGCTGGTCTGGTCGGCTGGGTGTTGACTGTTGTGGTGGCGGTAATCTGGTTTCAAACCCCTCTTTCGGTGTCTTTGCAGGCTTCCCTGAGCGGAATTATTGGCTCTTTCCCGATCAGCTTAATGGTGCTTATATCTATTTTGCAGGTAACAATTATGCTTGAAAGCGGCGCAATCGCTCGGATAGTTGCGCTGGTTAAATCGGTTTCTCCGCAAAACCAGGTCGTACAAATCATGATCATTAACATCGGCTTTGGCACGGTTTTAGCCGCATTGGGCGCTACACCGGTCTCCATTTTGCCGCCCATTATGCTAGCCATGGGTTATTCATCTTTCGTCGCTATCGCCTTACCTGCCATCGGTTATGATGCCCTCTGCACCTATGCCTTGCTGGGTATTCCGGTTGTGATTTTTGCCCAGGCGGTTAATATGCCCGTCAACGAAGTGGGGATTTATTTTGCACGCTTCATGCCTATTATCAGCACATGTATTGGTTTGGGTATGCTCTTTATCGTGGGTGGATGGAAAATGATTTGGAAAGGCTTGATCCCCACTTTGATTGCTGGGATCACTGCCGGACTGGTGGCATTGGGAATGAATGCCATTCAAATGATTCCGCTTACTGGAGTGGCTGCGGGACTAGCTGTCATAATTGTTGAGCTAATTTACTTGAAAATCATTCGCCAACCTTTGTTCGACCGCAATGCTTTATCTGAAAAAGACATTGAAGCTGAAAAACGAATGCCCTTATGGAAAGCGCTTTCACCATGGATTATTCTGGTCATATTCTCCATTATTACCAATGTGCCTTTTTTGCCTTTCTATAATCTAGTGTTTGCGAAATGGGCAATGCCGCTTGAAATCATTCCAAAAGAACCGGAAAAATTACGCATTCTCTGGCAAGCCTATTTCTGGATACTGATCAGTACATTCCTGGCTCTCCCTTTCCTCAAACCGGGGAAAGAAAAGATGAAAGTTGTGCTGCATAAATGGTTGAAACGCGCCCCTCGACCGGTGCTGGCATCCGCCATCTTTTTTGCCATCGCGTATGTGATCAACCACTCGGGTAAGGGTTTGGATTGGACTCTGGTTAACCCCACACACAACATGATTAATGTTATCGCCAGCGCCTCCGCTGCCGGCTTAGGCCGTTTTTACCCGATAATTGCCCCATTCCTCGGTTTATTGGGCGGGTTTGTTAGTGGATCTGAGTCCTCCGCGATTGCCATGTTGACTCGTCTGCACCTTTCCACAGCGCAA
>JBAWYZ010000348.1:0-2563 GCA_037143255.1 Leptolinea sp.
GGCGAATTTAGAGAGGCATAAGCCTACCCCATAAAAATAAAACGGGAGACAATCTAAGATTGTCTCCCGTTTTGACTACCTAAGAAAAAGCTAACCGTACAACCCTTTGTCTGATCCTTTGATGGATAATACCGATTTACCTTCTCTATCTGGATATATTAGTGAAGGAGAAACGATTCAGAATCGCTTTCGAATATCCAAGATGCCATTGAACTCTTCCTAGAACCTGTTGATGATGATTGGGTATTCGAAGATTCTGCAATGGTGAAGGAAATTGAAATTTGACCTTATTCTGTGATTTACTTTCCTAGTACTCGACGTACTGTATCGGCAAGTTCATTCAGTTTGAAAGGTTTTTGGATAAAGAATACCTCTTCGCTTAATACTTCGTGTTGGGTGATAATATCAGCCGTATAACCAGACATGAACAAACATTTTGAGCCTGGACAAATGGCTTTGATTTTCTCTGCCAGATCCCTGCCGTTCATGCCCGGCATGACTACATCGGTGATCAGAAGGTCAATGGTGCTGTAATATTCCGTTGCCATTCTCAATCCTTCTTTAGGTGAGCTGGCAGCCAAAACGGTGTATCCCAACTCCTCGAGCGTCTCCTGACCGAGCTGCAGCAATGCTTCCTCATCTTCCACAATCAACACCGTTTCGTTTCCACCGGATAGTGGGTTATTGGATAAAACCTGTTCTGCAGCGAGATAGCTTTCTTCTTCAAAACGAGGCAGGTAAATTTTGAAGATGGTTCCTTTTCCAGTCTGGCTGGTAACAAAAATGTAACCATCGTTCTGTTTAACAATCCCAAAGACAGTCGCAAGTCCCAAACCAGTACCTTTGCCTATTTCCTTGGTGGTAAAAAATGGCTCAAAAATGTGGATGAGGATTTCTGATTCCATGCCACAACCGGTATCGGTGACGGTCAAGACAACATATTCGCCGGCTGGCATCCCCGGATAGTGAAGGTTATCCTCTACGCTGAGAACTTCATTGACGGTTTCAACTGTAATTTTACCAGTGTCAACAATGGCATCGCGGGCATTAATTAGCAGGTTGGCAAGAATCTGATTAACCTGCGATGGATCAAAGCGCGATGTCCATAGATGCGAAGCAGGCATCCATGATAATTCTATGTTTTCCCCAATCAGGCGACGATGCATCCCAATCATATCTGAAATCGTGTTGTTGAGATTCATCACTTTGGCATTTACGGGCTGCTTACGGGCAAAGGTCAGGAGTTGGCGTGAAAGTGCCGCCGAACGTTCAGCCGCCTGCAAGATTTCGCGGAGGTCAGCATAAACCGGCTCTCTGGGATCCAGTTTGGACATGGCTGTTTCGCAACGCCCGATGATGATCCCCAGCATATTATTGTAGTCATGGGCTACGCCGCCCGCCAGACGCCCGATGGATTCCAGCTTTTGCGACTGAAGCAATTGCTCCTGTAATTTGATCTTTTCCTCTTCCGCGCGCTTGCGCTCGGTGATGTCATTTAAGACCACGGCGCATTGTCCCAGTTGAGGAGAATAGGCAAAAACCTCAAAATAGAGACCTGTCGCCTCGGCGAATTGCTCAAAATGATCCGATTTTCCCGTCAAAGCCACCTGAGAAAATTGAGCAAGCCAAAGATCGAAAGTTGGGTTCGGAAAAAACAACTCGAGGTAGGTATGTCCCACCATTTCTTCTCGTTTTTCACGCCCGGCTCTGGATAAACAAGCGGTATTAACTTCCAGATAATAAATATCCAGCGGATTTCCGCTCTCGTCGCGAATAATCTCAACAACGAAGAAAGCCTCTTGCATGTTTTCGAAGAGACGGCGATAGCGCGCCTCACTCGCTTTTAGCCTCTCCTCCGCTTGTTTTTGCTCGGTAATATCAAAATTAATCCCGATCATACGCTGCGGTTTGCCGTCCGCATTACGTATTACTTGTCCAAAAGATCTCAACCAGCGGATGGAACCATCTGGCATAACCACGCGGAATTCCGTATTATATTCTTTTTCGCCGCGCAGAGATTGTTTAGATATTTCATCACTTAGAGCGCGATCATCGGGATGGAGACCCTTTAGCCAAGCCTCATAAGCACCGGAAAAATCTTCTCTTTTGACACCATATAACTCGTACATACGGTCATCCCAAACAAGATGGTCATGGACGACATCCCAATCCCAGACACCGAGATGCGCGGCATGGGTTGCCAGATCGAACCGTTCCACTAAATGAGTAATCTGCTCTTCGGCGCGTTTGCGTTCAGTAATATCAATTGCCGTGCCAACAAAACGACTTGGCTTTCCATCTTCGTAATAAGTTTGACCGGTCAATTCCAAGCAGCGTTCAATTCCAGTTTGAATGCCAATTACCCGGTATTGAATTAAATATTTTCCCCCGCTATTCGGATCATTTAAATAATCTACGGCAGCTTCGACGCGTTTTAAATCATTTGGGTGAATACCCTTTAGAAAAAGCTCATATGTAACCGGTGTACCGAGAGGCAGCCCCCAAAATTCGTATATGCGCTCATCCCAGATTAATTCATTGGTGCGATAATCCAATACATGGA
>JBAWYZ010000349.1:0-2546 GCA_037143255.1 Leptolinea sp.
GTGGTAATCACAAGGTTGCGGATGTCGATCCACTTACCAGAGTAATCGCTGAGTTCCAGCGTTAGTGCGGAAAGTTTTTTTCCATCCGGAGACCAGGAAAAATCCAGATAATGGTCGCCAATATTTTCCAATTTCCGTTTATCTTTCAAATCTACTGTGGATAGGGTCAGCAGGCTTTTACTTTCCGAGATACGCTCTTCGTAAACCAACCAGCGATTGTCAGAGGAAAAGGCTACTTTCAAGACACCGGGAAGGATTTCTTCACTGGATCCATCCAGTCGTGAGGCATGCACGCCGTTGCGAGTGCAGGCGCCAACCGGAGGACAGGTTCCGTTTTCCCAGTAGATGAGCCCGGGGTCGGAGGCCGCGTAAATCTCCACCGGATTTTCCGTTGCAGAGGAAAGTTGCCTCCAGGCTGTACTGCCATCCAATGGATATTGTACCAGTTTACTTTTACCCTCCTCTTCCATTATGAAAAGGATGGATTTCCCATCTGCTTGCCAGGCTGCAGCGGTGGAACCGTGATCCGCAAATTTCGTTGTGATGACACTCTGTTGTGAGCCATCCAATACCACAAGATTGAGATCTGTACCTTGGCTATACAGAATTTGCCGGCTATCCGGCGATACCGCTTGCAGACTTGTGCCTGCAGGCAATATTTGCACGGACGCCCCCGTTGTGGGATTCAACAAATAAACTCCTTGCGGAGTGATAACTTCCCCGCTTCGCCGTGCGGTGGAGAGCAAAATAAACCCGGTTGGATTTGTCCAAACAGTCGGGTCAGGTATCGGAAAAATGACCGCTGCCCCACCTTTTGAAGATGATTCTGAGGCTGACGCCACACCCGTAGGATTGATGCAATCAGAACCTGGTGTGATGATTATGCTGCAAGCTCCAGATTCCGAAAGGTTGGGCGTTTGGTACAAAGGATTTGTTTGAGTGGGATTAATCGTTGTTTGAACTAACTTCACTCCACGCCATACAGAATCAATGGCTTGCAGAGCAGTGAAACTACGCTCGTCCCAGGCTTGTAGGCTGATATGAAATCCATCCGGGCGGTCGGGATCAAGGCCACGGTTAGGCAAAGCTTGAGCTGCTTTCCACCAGTTCCATAATGGCAAATCGTATTCGTAGGCAAGTCTGGCAGTTGCCAGGTTGATACTATGATCGCCTTCCACATTGTCTGCTTTGGTTGAGAGAATCGGGATAATTCCCTTTCCAATAGCAAAGTTGATAATTTGACGCATGTTTTTTACATATACATCCGGGCTGCGTCCATCCCACCAAACTTCAAGGCTGATCAACATGATGGAGGGATTGTGAACTCGTGCTTCGCATTCCAACGGGGTTTCACCTGGCTCGCATGTATCCGGGTTGGACCACAGAGGCGATAGTTCAGAGGCGGCATTGAATCCACCCTGCACTGCTTCTCCGTCTCGGCCAAAGGAACCGGTGAATTGTTGAATGGTTTCAGTTAGGCTGTTGCCATTTTCACGTAGGATAAACCCGGATGGCTTGTCATAACGCCCGAGCAATACTTCTTGAATTGCCTGGCAGTCACCCACTTTGGAAATGCGGGTTGGGTCTGTTCCAGCAGCAATACCTTGCAGGTAAATTTGCCGGGCACGCGCAGAAGGGACAGGAATCACCGGCCAATCTCGCCATTCTTCAGGCTTTTGCCGATTTGGCGCCGGTGGGATGGGCGTTTGGGTACCCAGACGAAGCGTACTATTTTGCGGCGGAATGCCAGGGCCGGCATTTGTAGATTCCAATGGCTGAATAACCTGGAGTAAGGTTGGCAATGCAGATGGATGGGTTAACGTCGGACTGACCTTCAAAGCGGCCGGCGCGCAGGCTGACATTAATAAGGAAAGAAGCATGCAGATTCCAAGGAACTTCTGCTGTTTTATTGTTAGTACGGTAAGCATATCCCAGCGATTATAAATGAAAAAGGCGCGGTATTGACATTTCGTGCGGTAAGTAATATTTCCTCACTCCACGGGGTAGTAGTATTCCGGGTTATCAATAATTAACATACGCGTGATATTTCTATCTCTATTCTCCCTTTTCCGGCCGGGCGTAATCATCATCATAACGGGTGATATCATCTTGCTGCCAATTGCCAAAGCCCACCTCAACAACCCGGACACGAGTCCCCGGGCTGCTAAGGCGATGTTTGGTGTTGGGCGGGATCCAGAATTCTTCTCCGGCTTTCGCATTGTAAATGTTCTCGCCTACTTGAACAATCGGGCCGTCATCCAGGGCAATCCACAATTCGGCCCGTCCAGAATGACTCTGCAAACTCAGACGATGATCCGGCTCAACCACGATATAAGTTACAGTACAGTCTTCGTTATAGGCGTACTGTTTTTGCTCTCCCCACGGTCGGTGCGTCCATGGAACATCCGGTTTTTCAGCAGGGATGGGTTTGGTTGCAAAATTAGTCATTGAAGGATTCCTTCCAATTTATGCCATTCTTTAGATTGATGCCAATAAATAAGTATGATGATTTACCCTTACATATATTTTATCCCACCTTCAGGAAA
>JBAWYZ010000350.1:0-2529 GCA_037143255.1 Leptolinea sp.
ACCCGCCGCCAATCGGGCCGGCATATACCACTACCCCGCTATCGGCAGCTTTGACATAATCGCCGGTTAGCGCGGCGATATCGATCCCGAGATGGCCGGACCAGTATTCGTTTCCTGAAACCCCATGAACATTGTTGGTCGGCCAGATAAAACTACCGGTACCCACAGAACCACCATCCCCGGTTTCGCAGGCTCCAGGGCCAAGGATCTTTGCATTTGATAGAGTTCCGGATTTCCCTTTAGCAATATCTGGAATGACCCACTGACGCACTTCACCGACACCGTCTGGGATCATCAGGTATTGACCGATCTCAATCTTTGGTTTAGTAAAATCAAGTTTATTGCTCGGCCACATAAGAATGTCTTCCACATAAACGCGGAACTTAGAGGCTATCTTTTCAATGGTATCGTTCTTTTTTACCTTGTAATATACGCCGTCAGTTGGGGGAATATTCAGCTTAATCCCAATTGACATCATTTGTGGATCATCTTGCAACGTATCGAAATTCGCCCACAAGATCGACTCGGGTTGCAATTCATATTGTCGGGATATGGAAAAAACAGAATCTCCTTTTTCGACAACATAAGACTGGGCTTTGTCCATCGGTCGAGCTGGCTTGTTGGTATGAGCCTGTACTGAACGTGAAACAGACACCAGACTTGCCGGTGCATATTCCGGCATATGGGGAGCGCCACCACTTCCTTGAGGGATTGGGGCAACGGGCGTTGGGGTCGGCAACGGAGCTTCAGGATTTACAATGCCTGGCATCCGCTTAAATGCCACAAATGCGGTAACTCCTACCATGATCAACGCAACCCCCCAGGTGATTATCGGAAGCCAGATATCCAGTGACGAACGGGTTACTTCGGGTTCACCAACCGGCTTCTCACGGGTTGTGAATCTTAATTTCACATATCCTCCGTTAAATTCTCCAGAAACTCCTGGTTGGATCGGGTGCGGGTTAATCGCTGCAAAATAGCCTCGGTTCCCACAGATGTATCCATACCAGCCCCCTGCGGCGGGGGTGCAATCATTTGCAAATACATACGCCGCATTAGCCAGGCTCGCTGTAAAATATCGGGCCCTAACAATAATTCTTCCCGACGGGTAGAAGACCTTTCGATATCAATGGCTGGGAAAACACGCCGTTCTTGCAACCGGCGGGATAAATGTAATTCCATATTACCTGTACCTTTAAATTCTTCATAAACGACATCGTCCAGCCGCGAACCGGTATCAACGAGTGCAGTTGCTATTATGGTAAGCGAACCGCCTTCTTCCAGATTACGCGCTGCCCCGAAAAACCGCTTGGGTGGGTATAGCGCGGTCGGGTCCATGCCGCCCGAAAGTGTACGACCGGATGGATTTACCACCAGATTATAAGCCCTTGCAAGCCTTGTTAGTGAGTCCATTAGTATAACCACGTCCCGACCCATTTCAACTATGCGTTTGGCACGGTCAAGAGCAATTTCTGCGGCACGCACATGCGAAGTAACTTGCTCGTCAAAGGTTGATGCCACAACCTCGGCATCAACCGAACGGTCCATATCGGTTACTTCTTCGGGACGTTCCCCGATCAACGTAATAATGAGATGCACATCCGGATAATTCGTTGAGATACTATTAGCGATCTGTTTCAAAATAGTGGTCTTACCCGCTTTCGGCGGCGAGACGATCATTCCACGCTGACCGCGGCCAATCGGCGCTACCAGGTTGATAAACCGGGTGGATAAAATTCCCCGGTCAGTCTCAAGATCAAAACGTTTGTCAGGGAAGATGGGCGTCAGGTCTTCAAATCGGCGGCGTTTGTGCAGTTCTTCGGCCGGAACTCCGTTGATAGTTTCAACTTTCAATAAACCGAAATGACGTTCTGATTCGCGAGGCGGCCGGGCATGTCCAATCACTAGATCACCGCTGCGTAATTCATAGCGGCGCAACTGTGCCTGAGATACATACACATCTTCTGAGCCTATGGCATAGTTCTGACGCAGGAATCCAATCCCTTCTTGTAGAATTTCTAGAACTCCCCCCCTTACTTCCAGTCCATCTTTTTCTGCTTCATTCTGTCGAATTCGCAAAATCAGGTTCTCTTTTTTTAATCGGGCGGCGTTTGGCACATTGAAATCGGAAGCAATTTGCCTCAACTTCCCCAGTGGTGCGTTTTCTAATTCAGTAATATTTATTGTCATGAGAGTCTCTTTTTGAAAGCGTTGATGGATTGATTCCAGACCGCCGAATCATTTTGGCCAATAGTATAAATTTGTTTAATTGATCAAAATGGGATAGATTTGGACCTTTAGAATAATTTCTGACAGCTAATTCGGGGCGTTTTTAATCTATTGAGATTATAGCATGTCCAATTTCTCCATGCAAGAAAGAAAATGATCCTTGCGCAGCAATAAAGTAATTAACTACGAATTGCACGGAAAAATATGAAACGTCTGCCTTTGGAAATTTATTCAATTGGCTCTACTTTGACAATGTCACATTAGACATTTATTCTACAACCCAGTTCTTTCTTCTTGGCC
>JBAWYZ010000351.1:0-2522 GCA_037143255.1 Leptolinea sp.
GATTTGCGAAAGCGGGCGCTTCCTTATTTGGAAGAATTATATATATCCACCAATGAAACCATCAGCCTGTATATTTTGCAGGGTAATGATCGCATTTGTGTAGAACGCTTGGAAAGCGCCCAGACAGTCCGCATTGTCGCCCGCATTGGCCGCAGGCTTCCTCTGTATGCCGGGTCTGCGGGGAAAGCTATGTTAGCGTATCTCCCAAAAGACCATCTGCGAGAAATTCTACCTTCCATGAAGATGGAACCCCTGACACCCAATACCATTACAGACCGCTCCCAACTGGAAAATGAATTGATTACCATCCGCAAACAGGGATATGCCGTTTCACGCGGAGAGTGGATTGCGGATGCCAGCGGCATTGCCGCGCCAATTTTTGACCAATTTAATGAACCGGTCGGGGCCATCAGTATTTCCGGCCCGACTCAGCGTTTCAACAACCGTGTAATTGAGCAATTCACCCCTTCCATAATCCGTGCCGCCGTAGCAATTTCACGCGACATGGGTTACCGGGGACCATTCCCACCCAAACTTATGGAGTAAAAAATGATTTTACATGACCGCATTGCCGAAATACTACCTGCATGGCGCATCCGTGTTAATAAGTTGGTAACAGATTACCGTGATTTCAAAGTCTGTGATGTTACGATCAGCCAGATTTACCAGGGAATTCGTGGGGTGCAGACCCAGGTCTCCGATATTTCGTACGTTGATCCTTATGAAGGCCTTCGGTTACGCGGTTATACCATTCCTGAAGCTTTAGAAAAACTTCCGCGGTTGCCTGGAGTTGAATTTCCTATGGCTGGCGGATTGTATTATTTGTTGATGACGGATTCCTTGCCCAATTTTGAGGAAGCAATGGAAGTTGAGAACGAATGGAAAAAGCATGCTGAAATCCCAACGCATGTTATTAATATGATCCGCTCTATGCCGCGTACTACCCACCCGATGACTTTGTTTTCACAGGCCATCCTTGCTCTGCAGGGAGATTCTGTTTTCTCCCGCCGGTATACCGAGGGATTAGCAAAATCAGATTACTGGATTGCGACCCTGGATGATTCAATCCAGTTGACGGCAAAACTGCCGGCAATTGCAGCTTTCATCTACAACTGGAAATATCGGGATGGAGTTGTTATTCCCCCCAACCCGAACCTTGATTGGAGCGGAAATTTCGCGCACATGATCGAAAATCCCAATAATCATGAATATGAGGATTTGTGCCGGTTGTTCTTTCTGCTGCATTCTGACCATGAAGGCGCTAATGTCTCCGCCCATACCGCGCATCTGGTCAATTCCGCTTTATCAGATATCTATCTTACTTCATCGGCGGCCATGAACGGTCTAGCCGGGCCGCTGCATGGTTTGGCCAACCAGGAATGTTTGCGCTGGTTGTTGAAAGTCTACAATACTTTTGATTCAATGCCAACACAGGAACAAATAGCAGATTTTACCCGCAATGAATTGGCTTCCGGTCGGGTAATTCCTGGGTACGGTCATGCCGTTTTACGGACGACAGATCCCCGCTTCACCGCTCAATGGGAATTTGCAAAAAAATATATGCCGGACGATGAACTTTACCAATTGGTCTGTAAAATATATGAAGTTCTCCCTGGAATTCTAAAAGAATCCGGCAAAGTCAAAAATCCATACCCAAATGTGGATGCTATTAACGGCACTATGCAGTACCATTTTGGTGTCAGGGAATTTGATTTTTATACCGTGCTTTTTGGCGTGAGCCGTATTTTGGGAATAACCTCTCATGCTGTCTGGGCGCGGGCCTTGAATAAACCAATTGAACGGCCGAAATCCCTGACAACGGCCATGTTGGAAGACCGGGTTGCAGGTATGCCTGATATGATAGAAGTAGAGTTATAAGACCTTTGGAATCGCGCCGCATCATCATCAAAGTTGGATCATCTACGCTGACCGCGGGTTCTTCAAAGCTATCCATCCCACGGATTTTCGATATTACCCGTCAGATTATCGAATTAAAAGAAGGCGGTGCTCAAGTTGCACTGGTCACATCTGGCGCCATTGCTGCCGGTCGGGAAGCCTTGAGCTTGGCCGAGGCGCCCCGCTTCACTCCTGGCAAACAGATGCTGGCCGCCATTGGACAACCGCGTTTGATGGCTTTTTATGACCAGTTCTTCCGTATGTTCGGACAGATCAGCGCCCAGGTTCTTATGACCCGCGAGGATGTGACCGATCGCAATCGGTATCTGAATGCCCGAGGAACAATTGAAGGCTTACTGGATGGCGGCATCGTTCCAATCATCAATGAAAATGATACAGTCGCTACGGAAGAAATCCGCTTTGGCGACAATGATAATCTTAGCGCCCTGGTTGCCAGTCTGGTCGAAGCTGATTTCTTACTCTTGCTAACTGACCAATCCGGCCTGTATACCGGTGATCCCCGAAAAGATGAGAAGGCGCGTTTAATTCAACGGGTTGAACACGAAGAAATCCCGGATGAGTATTGGGCTGCTGCCGGTGGTTCTAATAACGGAATGGGCACCGGG
>JBAWYZ010000352.1:0-2510 GCA_037143255.1 Leptolinea sp.
AAATTCCCATCATTCTTGCCGTATCCCGGCCGACCTCGCTTGCAGTGAACCTGGCCTCCCGACTCAACATGACCGTGGCATGCCTGGCCCCAAAAACCGGTCTGTACATATTTTGCGGAGAGCAGAGACTTCTTGCCTGAAAATATATGGATTGTGAAAGGAAATTCTCCCTTCCTCTTGAATTATTTTTACATATACGATAGGATGCAAAATACCTGTGTAGTTTCTCATAAACAAATAAGACGCTGCCGAATAAAACAGCCAGAACCCATACGACGATACCCATGCAATCCAGCACTCAACATAAAAAACATATTGCAGACAACCGAAAAGCCAGGTTCAATTACTTCATTGAAGATGAGTACGAGGCTGGGATCGTCCTGAAAGGCACCGAAGTCAAGTCCATGAGAAATGGCAAGGTCAATATCAAGGACGCGTATGCCAAGATTCAGAACGATGAGGTATTTCTCTATCAAATGCATATTGGCGTTTACGCCTTTGCCTATTATGAAAACCATGATCCGCTGCGGGTTCGCAAACTGCTGCTTCACAAGCGTGAAATCGAAAAGCTTTACAGTAAAGTCAACGAAAAAGGGCTGTCCCTGATCCCACTGCAGGTCTATTTTGTCAATGGCAAGGTCAAAGTCAAGATTGCGCTGGCAAAAGGCAAGCACCTGTACGACAAAAGGGAAACCATTAAAAAACGGGATGCGCAGCGGGATTTTGACAGATCTCAAAGGTAGATTGTCATTCATACACCATTGACAACCCAGCATGTTTGTTATACTATTTAGCCAGTATTGTTCTTTAACATCATCACCGCAAATGGGGGCGTAACGGCTTCGACGGGGATATTGAAACTTTGGCTGCATACCGAGCTCCTGCCTGCTCGTTAAACGACGGGAATAAATATAATCGCAGACGATTATAACTACGCTGTAGCCGCTTAGGCTACCGTTCTGTCGGATTACTCCTGCGGATCCGATAAGGGCGTCAACAGCGGGATAGTTGGCTTCTGTACGCCTGATTCAAAGCCGGCGAAATTAATATCGGGATAACTGCTTAAGGATCCAGCCTGAAGGAGCCGTAAGTGGTGACAATCAAACTTCAGGATATGTATGTAGACGTCAAAGCGGAAAGTTTTCGGACGCGGGTTCAACTCCCGCCGCCTCCACCAATTTTATTCAATAAAATCAGCATGTTACAAAATATGCCACATTCAAATTTGCATTCTGCCCCATAATAGCCCCACATTTTGCAGAAAACCCATAAAAACAGCATCCTGATCCCCAGGCGCGGCCTTCGATTTTAATCACCAGCACAGACAACAGTTCACCAAATGAAACATTCTCCCCATCACCCCACACACAGCACTTCAATCATTCGGCTTCTACTGGATGTTCAGAATTTGAAAAACTGCCGATGATGACCATATAAAACATTGGCGGGTTTTCATAACCTCAAGATCAAAACCATGTCGCATGTCATACGAACATTCGGCACTTCCCAGAACCTCAAGATCAAAACCCAGCCACATCTTGAAGCCGGTCGCTTCCGGTGGCTGTGTATTTTAAATGCGCTCTGATTCTTGAGAATAATGATAATGAGAATATTTAACACCCCATTGAAATTTAGCGTCTTGAATTTTGTTGATATATTCATCCATTTTCAGTTTGTTTTTTCTGAAATGATATAGAGAAGCGATGTTGGCGCAATGACCGTCAGGAGATGTCAAATGTGCGTACTTAATTACGCCTGGCAAATCAAGACCAACATAATGAATTTCTTCCGGCGTAGGATTGTGGTCATAAATGGTTTCCATGAGTCCTCTCTTTCGTTTGAACCACCACCGCCTGGGTGTTGCCCTGCTTCCGGTGGTGGCTGTGTATTAAGTGAACAATACGGGCCAGCTTTCCTCATGCCCGTCTTTATATTTCACAATGTTCATACCGTTTGTTGCCTTGTCTTTTGATACAGGGTTTCGGTTATAATCCAAGAAATATAATGTTGCGGTATATTCCTCAGTCTCAATACTGATTGAATCATCTGTCTCAGATTCCATTGCTGCCTCCCTGGCCCTGCCCGTCAATCTGATAATTCCACAAATGGAATACCGCCTATTTGAACTGTGCCGCCTTCATTCCGGTGAAGCCCATCGCCAAAGGAAAATCCGAAAGTGCATACTATGCACATCCGAATTGCGGATATTGCTTAAACCGACACCCTAAATCCCGTTAAACGGGATAATGAAATCCGACAATGGGAACAACTGCGGCTCCCATCGAATGACAATTTTGTTCACTATACGAAACATGCTGTACATCACCCCAGCGCTCGCGGGTGATACTTTGCCGGATACTTCGTCGTTGACGAATCCGTATCTCAATCATAGGTTTCAATTAATTTCCTGATATCCTCCACCCTCCAAACGTTGGTTCGTGGACTGAGCTTTACAGACGCCGGATATCTGCCAGTTTTCACTCCCGACCACCATGCACTTTTGCTAATCG
>JBAWYZ010000353.1:0-2498 GCA_037143255.1 Leptolinea sp.
CTTAGGGTTTTATTCAACAATACCTACACGCAATCATAACCTTATACCTGCTCTTCCCATTTCCCGCACCTTTTTCTATAATTCAACTAGAATGCGCGAGATACCATTATTTCCTTTAAACACCGTCCTCTTCCCGGGTATGCCGTTGCACTTGCACATCTTCGAAGAACGCTATAAAACCATGATCACCCACTGCATCGCCCAAGACGGTCTGCTAGGGATTGTGCTCATTCACCAGGGACAGGAGTCCCTCGGCCCGCTGCCCAAGCCTTACCCGGTTGGCACACTGGGACGAATTGTAGAACGCGAAGTGCTGCCAGACGGACGCATGAATATCACCGTGCTTGGTATAGAACGCTTCCGCATACATTCAATTCACAGTGGACTGCTGCCGTATCTGACCGGTTCGGTAGAAACCAGTCCTATCGAATTGCCAAATATGCTGCAAGTACACCGCCACTCCCGTGAACTGGCACTATCAGTGCGCCGCTACCTCACCGGATTAAACCAGGCGCACATTGAAACCATGGATTTCTCTCAATTTTCGCTGCCAGATGACCCAATAAATCTGGTATTTATGGCAGCCTCTCTTCTTCAATTGCCGCCTGAAGAAAAACAGCCGATTTTAGAAACTGGCAAATTGTGCGACATGATGAGCACGGTCGAACGCTTGTACCGCCGTGAAAACGAACTGCTGCCCAGGCTATACACTACAGAAGAGACATCCGCCAGCCGGGTTGCCTGGTTGAATTAGGTTCAGATAATAGGATGCAAACCCTTAGGGTTAATATATATTGCGATCGAAATCTTACTTATTCACCATTCAATACAGCGCTGTCAATCGACAAATAGCGCTCCAATGGAATGCCCATGGGAGTCTGCACATACCCCTTAATATAGGGCTGAACCAGAGTATTTGACATGCCGTGCGAAATGAAGATTGCTGGCGCATCCATGACAATGATTTCCTCAGCTTGCCGGTACATCTCCATACGCTTGGTCACATTCTTTTCCACCCGCGCATTCTCGAGCAGGACGTCCAATTCTGAGTTTGAGTAATTCGAGCGATTCATCTCCGTTTCGCTATGAAACAGTATATCGGCAAAATTCTCTGGGTCTGGGTAATCGGCGCACCAGCCCTCGCTAATCAACTGCCCATGCTTGCCGGCTGCAATTGCATCCTGGTAATGGGATGGCTCGATATTTTGGATGGTGATCTTAACACCCAGGTTTTCTTCCCACATTTGCACCAGTCCGGAGATGCGGTTACTCACATCGCTGCCGTAGCCGGAAATTGTAAAGGTGATAGGAGGCATATCTCTGTTGTACTTTGATTCTGCCAGCAATGCCCGCGCTTTATCCGGATCATATTCCTGACCCTTTGACTCCAGACTGTAGCCAGGCAACGCAGGTGGAAACAGTCCTTTGGCCGGTAGCCCGGCGCCATTCATCAGCACATTGACATACTTCTCTTTATCCACTGACAAGGCGAAAGCCTGCCGTACTTTACCATCATCAAACGGCGGTTTGGTAACGTCCATGGTCGTGTAGGAAGTACAAAGGTCAACCCCACTATGCAATTGAGCAGAAAGTGGTTCGGTGGGATCGGTGAAACGCACCAGATCACTGGAATACACACCGGCGTAATCGATCATCCCCTGTTCGTATAACTGCTTACTGGTTCCCTGGTACATCAATGTGACAATTGCGGAGGTTTTGGGTTTTGCGCCGTAAAATCCGTCAAACAATTCGTACACTTTCATCTTTTTTTCTTCCCAACGGGTCAGGCGGTATGGGCCGGTTCCATTGGGAGTGCGATACCAATCCACCCCCATAGCCACATTATCTTTATCCACGATATAACCAGTGGGATAGGTTAGTTTCATAATGAAGTAAGGAACAGGCGCTTTGAGTGTAACCTGCAGGGTATGTGCATCCATAATTTTCAACCCGCTGATGTGTTCGGCATTTCCAGCCCGCATCTCTTCAACGCCCTTGATATCACCCAGATAGGTGACCACAGTATCCGATTTCGTTTCGGGGTTAGCTGCGCGTTCCCAGGAATAGACCACATCATCAGCTGTCACCGGGCGGTTGTTGTGGAATTTTGCATCTGGTTCCAAATGGAAGGTGTAGGTTAGACCGTCAGCGCTCACATCCCAGTTTTTTGCAAGCTCCGGAACCAGGTTCAAGTTCGGGTCAAAACTGACCAGACCGGTAAACACCAGGTATTCGCCGCCAGAACTTCGAGTAGTTGCCGGGTCGTTTTCCAGTGCATTATCTGTTTCGCCCCCCTCTACCATCAACACTTGATCGCGTGGATAACCGTACATCACCGGCGTGCTGACCTCAAGCGAAGTATTCAGAGTATCAATATCATTCTGGTAAGCTTTATACCCTGCTATATTGGAAAAAAGCAGCAATGTTAAACCCTGCGTGCATTTGCGGGTGGTCAAAAGGCTGACGCGTATTTTTTGGTATTCTCCCGTTCGGTTGGC
>JBAWYZ010000354.1:0-2495 GCA_037143255.1 Leptolinea sp.
CACGGTGCAAGGCGCTGACGATGAACCGTCAGTTTACCGCCTGGTGCTGAGCGACATCACAGATCGAAAGCAAACTGAAGCGGCGTTGCGTGTGAGTGAAGAACGCTATCGATTACTGGCAAACAACGTTCCAGACATTATTTATACGCTTGATGGTGAAGGGAATATCGTCAACATAAATAGTTCAGCTTTTGAGCATTATGGCTATTATGAACCCGACTTAATCGGCAAGCCATTCATGGGTTTTATCCATCCAGATGACCGTCAAATTGTCTATAATTCATTCGTAAAGGCCGTAGAAGACCAGCGCAAAGTTACCACCGGATTGCAATTTCGGATCATTGCAGAAAATGGATTAAGCTATTGGTTTGAACTGAATTCTAAAGCCAGCTTTGATAGACTGGGTCATTACCTCGGTGAAGATGGTGTTTGCCGCGATATTACCGAGCGCAAGCAAACGGAAGAAGCGCTGAAAAAAGAAGAGCAAAGGCTGCAAAATGTCATTACTGGCACAAATGCAGGCAGATGGGAATGGAATTGCCAAACCGGCGAAGCAATCATTGATGAAAACTCGGCAGCTATTCTGGGTTATAGCCTGGATCAACTGCAACCCTTCACCTTCGAGAAATGGATGCAGTTTAAACACCCGGATGATCAGAAGGTGTCAGACGCTCATTTGAACAAGCTGGTACAAGGGGAGATAGATACCTATTCTCTCGAAACGCGAATGAAACATAAGGATGGACATTGGGTTTGGGTACTTGGGCGAGCCAGGGTTATTGAGTGGGATAAAGACGGGAAACCCTTGTGGATATTCGGTACACACATGGACATCACCGAGAACCGGCGGACGGAAGAACTGCTCTGTGAAGAAGAAGAACGTTTACAGGAAGTGTTGGACAATTCGTTGGATGCGTCTTACAAACGTAATTTACACACCAACACATATGATTATTTGAGCCCTGTTTTCACCCAAATTTCCGGTTATACCGTTGAAGAAATGAATTCCTTGCCCATTGAAACGGTGTTGGGTTTGATGCATCCTGATGATGTAGCTGAAATCAACCGGACACTTGCCACTGCTATGTCTGATCCTACTGGCAGAGCGTATGAATTCGACTACCGTTTCAAGCATAAAGCGGGGCAGTATCGCTGGCTGCTGGATCGCTTTACCGTCATGCGAGATGCTGACGCACACCCCATCGCATTAATTGGTAGTGTGAGCGACATTACCGATCGAAAGAAGGCAGAGGAAGCGCTAAGCGAAACACACCGGCAGCTCGTAAGCATCATCGAAGGTGCGCAGGTTGGCACCTGGCAATGGAACCTGCAAACGGGCGAAACAGTTTATAACGATATCTATGCGGAAATTGTCGGCTATACCCTCGCAGAATTGTCTCCCACTACCATTAAGACCTGGGAAAATTTGACCCACCCTGTTGACAGCAAGAAAATCGACATCCTTTTGGCACAGCATCTTGCCGGTGAATTGCCCTATTTTGACTTTGAGTGCCGCATCAAGCATAAAGATGGGCATTGGGTGTGGGTACAAGACCGCGGGCGCGTAATGACTTACACCACAGACGGTAAGCCGTTGATGATGTACGGCACCATGATTGATATTTCTATGCGCAAGCAAACCGAAGCTAACCTGCAGGAAAGCGAAACCCGCTACCGCGACTTATTTAATAACTCGCCAATCCCCACCTGGGTGGAAGATTTTTCAGGGGTAGCCAGGCTATCCGCTGAGATCCGCGCACAGGGGGTAACTGATATGCACAGCTATTTTGAGCAGAACCCGCAGCAAGTGGTGCGCTGTGCCGAACTTGTCAAAATTGTAGAAATAAACCAGGCCAGCTTAAATTACTATGGCGTTTCCAGTATAGAAGAACTTGAACTCACCTTACCAGGGGTATTTACCGAAAAAAGTTGGCCCGTTTTCTGTGAAGAAATAACCGCCCTGGTGAACGGGGCCACAACATTCAACAGTGAGATCATCAATTTGAACGCCAGGAAAGAAGAACGCAACCTGCTGTTATCCCTTAGTGTTGACCCTGGCCATTTAAAAACATTATCCCGCGTGCTGGTTTCCTTCCTGGATATCACCGAAAGTAAACAGGCCGAAGAAATAATTCGGGAAAGCCAAAATCGTCTGGAAGAGGCACAAAAGATCGCCCACCTGGGCAACTATTTGTTTGATATTGAAACGAATACCAATACCTGGTCCAAGGAATCCCTCCACATCTTAGGGTTGGATGAAAATACACCCCTCTTAGCCAATGAAGAATACGAACAATTTATCCATGGGGATGATCGCGTACAGGATCAGGCTATGTGGGAGAACAGCATCAGAACCGGCGCAATATATGACCTAACTTACCGGATTATTCGCCCGGATGGGAAAATCCGATTTGTACACTCAATAGCCCACCCGCAAACCAATGCTGCCGGAAAGGTTATGCAACTGGTCGGTACCATTCAGGATGTTACCGAAA
>JBAWYZ010000355.1:0-2477 GCA_037143255.1 Leptolinea sp.
CCCCCATTTCATCCAACCCAATCGCAATGACATTGACCTGCAACCGACGCACTAATTGAAGCAACTCGCCTGGATCCTCACACAAAATCACCGGCACGCCATTGATATCTTTCTCGGCTGAGTGTGCCGCGCCAGGCGTTGATAATGCTGACATTCCGAGACCTCCACCACCACCCGCCTCCCAAAACGCCACCACGCGATGCACAGGCATCACAAACGGCTGTTCAAGCACTTTGCGGATCTCATGCGCCCGCGGCCCCGAACCCATCACCAATGCGCGACACTCAAACCAACGGCTGCGAAAAAGCGGTTGATATAGCAACATCTTCAAGGTGAGTGATATCGCACTGTAAATTGCCGCCAACAACAACAAAACACCGCGGCCCATCAGGTTTTCCAGCCAGACATAGGATATGGCGCTTAGCAGCAGGAACGCCACCAGCATGGAAAAAAACCAGGTTACCGCCAGATTGAAACGCGAATAGGTCGTATGAAGCTGATATCCGCCCGCCACATAGTTGGCCAGGACCACACCGCCGGAAAAAACAAGAATCCCATGCACAAACCCGGAAACATAGCCATAAAACTCCGCACCTCCCAAACGCAGAAATACTGCACACACCCACCCAACCAGAAGGCACAATAAATCCACCACCACCAGCATGGCAGCTTGAAATTGAACATGTGTGTGAGATCTCAGCATACCATCCCTATGCCCCTTCAATTAGCCTGACGGCATGAAAGTCTTCCGAAACCAGCTTGAAAAGCCGCCATATCCGCGGCGCGGGTAATTTTTGATCTGCCGCTGTTTATGGTCCCCTGACGTTTCGTTATAATAGTAATAATTGTAACCATAAGCATAGGCATTGCTATAATAAGCATAATTCGGATACTGATATGCATAATACAAGCTGCTAATCTTGTGCATTTCAATGCTATTCATGATCAACCCGATAACTCGGGCATCTTTCAGCATTTCCAGCGAATACCTGATCAGGGGCTTCGGCGTGTGATTGACACGGGCTACATAAATCGCGACCCCCACCCCCTGCGTCGTCGCTATAACGGTATCCGTCACGCGCAACACCGGCGCAGTATCCACACAGATATAATCAAAATCCCCTTGTAGCGCCTTGATCCGATGCATTAAGTCCGAGGACTGTAAATACTCAGCCGAGTCCTCGATCGAAGACCCCGAAGGAATGAAAGACAGGTTGTCAATGCGGGTACTGACAATTGTCTGCCGCAAATCCACTTCACCTTTGAGGACATCGTTGACACCCGGCTCACGCTCCGCACCCAAAGAACGATGCAAGCGGCCTCGCCGCAAATCCAGATCAACCAGCAGCACTTTCTTCCCCATCTGCGCCATCATGATGGCAACATTCAGCGCCGTCAACGTTTTGCCTTCGCGGCTATCGGCGCTAACAACAAAAAATATTTTTTCATTCATTTTTGCCAATGATGAAATAATCATCGTCCGCAATGCACGATAGGCCTCAACCGCGCCCGTGGAATGCTCTTCCGTCACGATGGGACGAATGGACTTCTCCAGCCCGCTGTGCACCCAAAAAGGAACCCCCCCCAGGAAGGGAATCCCAAGGTCTTTTTCCACATCTTTAATCGACTGCACTTTATTATCAAAAACCTGGGCGAGAATCGCAAACCCAAAGCCGGCACCCAACCCAACCGCAAGCGCCACAAGTAAAATTTTCATTGGATCCGGCCAAACCGGATGATCCGACACCGCCACCGGCGCAATCACATTGAAATATTCAACCTTCAATTCCTCTGTCACTTTTAAATCGTGCAATTTATTATATAAAGTCTCGTAATTTTCCTTGAACCGCTTCACCACGCTTTGAAGACGCATCAATTCCGTCTGTCGCTCCGCCACCCACATATTCTTGGCCTGCCATTGGTATTCCGCTGCTTCAATGGCCTCCATCTGCAATGTCAAAAGCCGATGCCTTTCACGTAATTGCTCCAGTTGTGTTTGCCCTTCCACGGCCATTTGATCTTGAATTTCCTTGATTTTCCGCTCAACTCTTACCACTTCCGGGTGTTCCGGTTTGAACTTTTCCATTAATGTGCGGCGTTCGTCTTCCAGTTTTTTCAAACTCACCCGCAACCCTACCGTTGTGCGCCCCACTTCGATTTCTGGCGATTGCCGCACCGTTTTCTTTCCTGTTTCCGCCGCGGCCTCGTCCGACACCGACGCCTCGTCTTTTTGAGCAGATTTCTCCACATTGTCCACAGTTGAATCGGCCCGCTTAGCCGCCTGCATTGCACTCTCGGCCACGTCGCGGGACAATGCGCTGGCAGAGGCAATGACATCAGCGCTTTCATTTTTCAGCCGCGGAAACTGATAATCAAGCATCATTAACTCGGTTGATAACGCCCGCCGGCTATTCACCAGGGAAAGCAAATAGGCACGCTCATCGGCGCCCTTGGCAGAAACCCGCGGCAAGTCATGC
>JBAWYZ010000356.1:0-2474 GCA_037143255.1 Leptolinea sp.
ACTATTATCCGCCATTTTTACTCATCCTATAAAAAGTAAGCAAGTTCACAGGATACGATTATTCAACACTTGATTAATGAATCATCATTTCCAGCAATATCATCAAATAATTTTTATCTTATTTGAAACCTGGCTTTGAAAAACAAATTGATTACCCAACAACATTAACCAGGCGGCCGGGGACGTAAATCACCTGTTTGGGTTGGCGGCCATCCAATGCTCGCATAACGGCTTCATTGACCAGGGCAGCGGATTTGGCTTCGACTTCTGTCACATTGACGGGAACAACCAGTCGGTCGCGCACCTTGCCATTAACTTGCAACACCAGGGTTATGCTTTCATCGGCAGCGGCGGCTTCATCTACCACTGGCCAGTTTTGGGTGTGAATGGAATACGGTTTGCCCAGATTAGACCAGATTTCTTCCGTTATATGCGGAGCAACCGGCGCCAGCATACGCAGGTAAATGCTCACACTTTCATCCCAGACTTTGGAGGGTCCGGGAGTCTCCTGATGAAATTTCTGCATGTCATTCAACAGTTCCATCAAACCGGAAACAATAGTATTGAATTCAAATGATTCATAATCGCGGGTCACAGAACGGAGAGTCTGATGCACTTTGCGGCGCAACGTTTTCTCAGCTTCTGGCGAGGGGGATTTTCCCCCTGCAGGCTCCTGGCAGATGGTCCAGACACGGCGCAGCCAGCGCACGGTACCATCGATACCATTTTTGTTCCACGGAGCGCCCAGATCCCAACGGGCAAAGAACATCAGATAGGCGCGCATGGAATCGGCGCCATAGGATTTCACCAGATTATCCGGCGCAACCACATTCCCGCGACTCTTGCTCATCTTCTCAGAGTCTTCCCCAAGGACAATACCCTGGTTGCGCAGTTGAATCATTGGTTCCGGGCCTCTGGCAATGCCCATATCCCGAAGGGCTTTTTGGAAAAAGCGGGTGTAGATGAGATGCATGGTGGCGTGTTCAATGCCGCCGGTGTATACATCCACCGGTGCCCAGTAATCATATTCTTTCGGGTCAAAGGGGCCCTTGTCGTAATCAGGGGAAAGGTAGCGCAGGTGATACCAGGACGAACACATGAAGGTGTCCATAGTATCGGTTTCACGTTCGGCAGACCCTCCGCATTGCGGACAGGTGGTCTTCTTCCAGGTGGGGTGCAGTTTCAACGGGCTTTCGCCGGTGGGTTTCCACTCGACATCATCGGGCAGAAGAATGGGCAACTGATCATCCGGCACGGGATTTACGCCGCATTTGTCACAGAAAATCATGGGGATAGGGGCGCCCCAATAGCGCTGGCGGGAAATCAGCCAATCGCGAATGCGAAAATTCGTTGTCGCTTGACCGGCTTTTTTATCCTCCAGGAATTTGATAACTTTCGCCATTGCCTGGGTTTCCGGTGTTCCGGTCAATTCGCCGGAATGAACCATCTGGCCTTTGGCCGGGGTTGCAACCGTCATACTGTCTGAATCAATATCTGCTTCGCCTTCGGCTTGGATCACCACACGGATAGGCAGGTTGAATTTTCGCGCAAACTCAAAGTCGCGCTGGTCATGTGCCGGCACAGCCATGATGGCACCGGTACCGTAAGTCATCAACACATAATCAGCAATCCACACGGGGATTTTCTCATTGTTGACCGGGTTGATGGCATATCCGCCAGTGAAAACGCCGGTTTTCTCTTTATCCGTTGATTCACGTTGAATGTCGGTCTGGCGGGTTGTTTCCTTCAAATAGGCATCCACCTGGCTTTTCTGGGCAGGAGTGGTCAATTTAGCCACCAGCGGATGTTCAGGAGCCAGAACCATAAAGGTGACCCCCCATAACGTATCCGGCCGGGTAGTGAATACATCCAATGGGTCGCCTTGCTCGGTGCGGAAGGTGACAGAAGCGCCGGTGGATTTGCCAATCCAATTGGTCTGGAGGGTTTTTACCCGTTCCGGCCAGTCAATGGTGCTGAAATCGAGCAATTCATCTGCGTAAGAGGTTATCTTGAAGAACCACTGGTTGAGGTTTTTCTTAATCACCGGGGTATTGCAGCGTTCGCAGTGGCGGTCGTCACCCCAGACTTGTTCACGTGCCAAGGTGGTGTTGCAGTTTGGGCACCAGTCGACCGGTGAATACTTGCGATAGGCCAACCCGTGTTTGAAGAGCTGAGTGAAGAACCACTGCGTCCATTTGTAATACTCAGGGTCGGCTGATATAGCCTCACGGCGCCAGTCGAACATGCCGCCCATGCTCTTGAGTTGCTTGCGCATGCGATCAATGTTGGCATACGTCCATGTTTTGGGATGGATGTTGTTCTTGATGGCCGCATTTTCAGCGGGCAGACCAAAGGCATCAAAACCCATCGGGAAGAGTACATTACACCCGCGCATGCGCATAAAACGGGCCCGCGCATCCGCCGGTGTTATGGCATACCAGTGGCCGATATGCAGATCACCGGAAGGGTAAGGC
>JBAWYZ010000357.1:0-2443 GCA_037143255.1 Leptolinea sp.
ATACTTGACCGCACAATCCGTATTGAGAAATTGGTAAATGAATTAAAAGCCAAGCTTGTCTTAACGACTTTGGAAGAAAAAACCGCACTGCGGGCAGCCCATCTGTGTAAAGCCGACCTGGCGACTCACATGGTGGTAGAAATGACTTCCTTGCAAGGAGTGATGGGCGCCTTCTATGCCCGCCGCTCGCTGGAAGAAGAAGGCGTAGCCAAAGCCATTATGGAGCATTACCTTCCCAAAAGTACTGGTGATGCCTCTCCATCCACAAAACCGGGGTTGATTGTCAGCCTGGCAGATCGGCTGGATTTACTGGCCGGTTTGTTTGCCGCCGGACTGGCTCCCACCGGCACCAAGGATCCGTATGCACAGCGCAGAGCAGCTTTAGGGCTAGTTCAGTCTCTGATCGCCTGGAACCTTGATTTCGATTTGTCTGAAGGGTTGCAATTGGCCGCTGCCAACTTGCCAATTCCGCTCACTTCGCAAACGCTGAAAGCCTGCCAGGAATTCATCACCGGGCGGTTAAAGGGTTTGTTGACTGACCAGGGCTTCCGTTATGATGTAGTGGATGCTGTTCTGGCGCAGCAGGGTACCAACCCGGCCGGCGCTGCCCGCGCCTGTAAACAATTGAATACCTGGGTGCAGCGTCCAGATTGGAACACCATCCTGCCGGCATTCTCACGTTGTGTGCGGATCACCCGCAGTCTAAAAGATCCGTTTACAGTACAGCCGGATACATTGAATCAGCCCTCTGAGAAAGAACTTTTGAATCAAATTGCCTGGATGGAAAAGGCAATGCTAAATACCTCTTCGGTAGATGAATTCTTGAACGCATTCCTGCCAGCGATTCAACCCATCAACAACTTCTTTGATGCAGTCCTGGTCATGTCAGAGAATCCGGTGGAGAAAAGCAATCGTCTTGGCATGTTGCAGCGCATAGCCCACCTGCCGGAGAATATTGTTGACCTGTCCATGCTGGAAGGCTTTTGATAGAAATATTTTAGGATGGTAAAAGGGTCAAAAGCCGTATAAGATTAACCCAATCAACAAAACTGGTAAGGTATGGGGCTTTTAGCTTTGGTCAAGGTTTCAGTGTTGGTTGTGTGTCCATCTAATTTTAATGGTGAGGCGGCGGGTGGTTTTGATAGATATTCAATCAATTGTAAACAAGGCGAGAGGACACCACTGTCACTTTTTAATTGGTGTGTGAAACTTTTGTCTTAGATTTTTGAATTGCTAGTTTCCCCAACCTACTTTTTTTTATCAAAAAGGGTGTAGGTTGGGGAAAAATCAATGCTTTTCCGATTTTTCCCCAACAGAACGACCCAATTACTATCGGCAGACGGGAAAGTGCTTTCGAATGTCAGTTGGAAATCTCAATTAGGAATTGCCGATAACAATCACAACAAGCTAAAACCTAACATTGCCTGGCTGAATAGGTGAATGAAAGGCCAAGAAATGCTTTTTCTCTACTGATTAACCTTCAGGAGCTCGGACGTACCTCTGATTTAATAAAAATCAAGCATCATCGGTTTAATGGTCAAAATCTTCACTTCCAAGATCGGATCCTGTTTCGGTTTTCGTTTCTTCAAATTCCATCCGAACCCATAGCAGAAGTACAGAACCATCACTGGTTGTTACAGAGCGGGCTGCCAAAATGGGAGCTTTTTCTTCCATTCCAAGTTGATTACGATAATGCAAGAAAATGCTGGAACGGTCATTCCATGCCCGGTGGCAACGCTCTACCAGCGCAGATCCGTTGAAAGTTCTTACCCGGGTCATCATAAAATCATATAAAACAGGACCTTCACATAAACCAAGCGCCCATCCGTCATTGATCTCTTCAAAGATTGGGGTAGGTCCTTCAATAATTGTAATTTTATCGTTCATTTTTCAACTCCATTTGTAAAAATCATACCATATTTTGAGTTTACTGCAATGAAATATGGGTGATGACAACAGTTGTCAATACACCTCGCGAATTATTATCATGGCGAATACGGATATTGAAAAATGCGGGGGATTTTTACTGGAAAATCCTATATGCCCCAGGCGGGAATTGAACCCACAACCTTAGCCTTAGGAGTGCTCTGCTCTATCCATTTGAGCTACTGGGGCGTCCAAAGGATTATAGCATTTCATGAAAGTTTTGCAAATCTGTTAATCAAAGTGTTTCCACTTGAATTGCCAGACAACTCTTATTGCGCTGATTTCGTCCACAAATTGCCCAAAGACTCAGATTATCCAGGTTGCGCTTTGTGGTGAAAAAAACCTCGGTGGCCAGCGGAGATGAATAGATTATTTCATCGCATCTTTTTCCTTGATGGGGTAACCTACCCCCTTTCTCCTTACATAACCGGACTCGCCTCTCATATATTGCCATACTGGAAATTGCCACCGAATTGCTTCAATTGCATATTCAACGAATATGACTATAATAGATTAT
>JBAWYZ010000358.1:0-2439 GCA_037143255.1 Leptolinea sp.
CTTCTCTTTACTGTGCGGCATGTCCCGGAATCACTGTGCGATTTCCCCGGAATTCCCACTAATCATTTGATAGGCAGTATCTACTAAAAATTCGTTTTCCTTGTTGTTGGTTGATGTAAGTTTTTCCAAGTAATTACCCTTAATAGTTTAAATTATTTTATTTTTCTCAAGATCTTCAATCTCATCAGGCGTATAGCCTATTGATCTGAGGATATCTTTTGTATGTTCACCCTTTTCCGGAGGCAACTGGACAATTTTACACGGAGTCTCGGAAAATTTTATCGGGATACCGGTGAATTTTAACATACCTGCGATTGGATGTTCCTTTTCAACGATCATTTCCCTGGCGAATAATTGAGGGTCTTCCATCATCCGATCTATTGTTTGTAACGGATCACAAGCTAATCCGAAACTGGTAAGACGTGAAACCCATTCGTCAACAGTCGCAGATGAAAGGACTTCTTCTATCATCTGATTTAATTCACTAAGATTAGCGATCCGGCTTGGATTATCTGCAAAATGGGGAATTTTAATCCACTCTTCATGGCCAAGTGCTTTACAAAACCGATCCCAATGGTCTTTTCCACCAGTACCGATCACATTGATATATCCATCTTTTGCTTTAAATGCCTGGTATGGGGCGAATAATGAACTAGCTGATCCAATTTTTCCAGGTATTTGCCCAGTGGCCTGGTATTCCATCGCAAGTATCGCAAACCATGAAAGAATTTTGTCCAAACACAACGGTGCGAAATTCTTCCCAGAGTTCGCGCGCTTTACTTGGCATGTTTTCCCATCCAGAATTTGTGCCAGTTGTTATCACTGGTTTGCAGCGCAATAAATGTATACAGACTGCCAGCGAAGAATCCTGAAGTCATCATGGCTATTGTCCACAGGATGGCGATAGGAAGGGATTTTTCGCGGTAGATGATCCAGCCTGAGAAGAGAATGAAACCCGTGTATAAGTCCACAAGTGAAACGATACCCCAGGGCATAGCAAAGAGTTGGCTGCCTTCGCCCAAGAAGTTGCCCTGCATGAAACCGTTGAAGAGTACGATGGTCATGACCAGGATCCCGAGTATGGAAATAAGTTTTGCCAGTTTCATGATGTTACTCCTTTGAGATACACGCAAATCCGAGCGCGCCGATGCCGAGGTGCGCACCGAGAACGGGCGTGATTTGTGCGACAAGGACTTCGCCTTGCGGAAAAAAGGGACGCACTTGCTGATATAGAGCTTCAGCTTCTTCCTGAACACCGGCGTGCAGGATGGCAAGTTTTTCGTAAGGCGCATACTCCGTCAGCCATTCAAGCAGGCGGGCAATGGCACGTTTTTGAGTGCGGTTACGATGCGCAGCGGCAATGCCCATGTTCATGTGGAGCAAAGGCTTGATTTGCAATATTTCGCCAAACTTTGCCAGCGCAAAGTGCATCCGTCCACTACGGCGCAGATATTCGAGCGTTTTCAGCGAGGCGAAAACATAAGTGCGCTTCATCAGATTATTCAAAGCGGAGATTATTTCCTGAGTTTCTTTTCCCGACTCTGCCAACTCTGCGGCACGCTCGACAATGAATCCCAACCCGAGGCTGAGTTGGCCTGAATCCAATACTGTGACGGGGATGCGCGTGAACTGTTCCGCAGCAATGCGCGCTGAGTTGACGATGGCGCTCAATGTTTCTGAGATGTGAATGGAAAGGATGGCTTGCGCACCTTCGTCAGCAAGACACTCGAAGGCTTGCATGAAAACCGCGGGACCAGGTACGGCGGTTTTGGGATGCGGGTTGAAATTCGGTAATCGGGTATAGAACTCGCTGCGCGTCAAATCAACGCCATCTAAGAAAGATTGATCGCCAACGTTGATCGCCAGCGGAATAACGGTGATGGAATGCTGGCTGACAATCTCTTTGGGCAAATCACAGGTACTGTCGGTAACTATATAAACAGACAACTCACACCTCGTTATATGACCAGAATGGGCCCAAAAAGATTTCAATAGCCAGGCTAATGATATTCAATTGGGTATAAGGTTTATCAAACACAATCGAGAATACCCGCGCTGCGGCGATCATAAGATAGGTAATGCTAAGCAATTGTTAGACAACCGGGCTAAAATAAAAAAACAACGGCGCAAAACCCAGAGCAGTGAACAGCCCGCCGAAAATTGCGCGTATCTCGGATACACCAAGCACGCCAGCAGCCGTCTTTCCGGTAAAACCATAGATCGCACAGGGTCTCATAAACACCAACAGGCCAGTTGCCGTTGTTGCCTGGGCAGCGATAATTTTCAAAGCATCCAAACGTTCATCTTTGTACTCCAAGTCAGGCGTTCAATTCATCCAACAGAGCCAGAACCTCAGCGTTTGCGGGTCATGGCCGGAATGGACAAAACGCGTAACGCCTGCTTTATCCAGGATCACCTGGGCCGGTATATAGCCCAACT
>JBAWYZ010000359.1:0-2428 GCA_037143255.1 Leptolinea sp.
TTTACATCTTGCCATGTGGCCATTTTCTTTTCTCCTTCTCTTCCGATGTCGGAAGGTGATTATATGGAGAATGGTATGTAAATTTGGCAATGAACCTGCTACAATTAGATAAGTGGCTGGAAATTTATTTTTCTTTTTCCAACATTCTCGTGATTAGGTAATGCAAGCCTGTGCTGTAGCAATGTGCAACAGTGAAGGAAAGACAATCTGATTTATTCTGTGAAACAAAAATGCTCTCTGCCGACCCACTTACATTGAACACATTGCTTTTGCTTTGGGGAAAAACCTCAAATGCTGGGATTGAAAAAGTTGTATTCCACCCAGCCATTTTCCATATGATTGATGTGGGCAATATAGCATCGGTTCTTTTGGGAGATGAAGCTTCACCTCGTTGGAAAAAAATCCTGAATTCAGCAATGGGTATGCAACAGACATATATCAGCGGATTGGTTCCCTGGTTGATTAGTCTTCATGATATTGGAAAAGTTTCTTCAGATTTTCAAGGGCAAAACACAACCCTTGCAGCTGGTTTATTGGCTTCCGGCTTTGATCTTGCCGGCTTGAGTGGATTAAAACATCCCATAATTGGCCAGATGGCCTTGAGACATGAATTAAAGGAATTGATCCCTTCCTTGAAGTGCCGCAAAGTTGTGATCGATATGATCGGTGGACATCATGGGCAATTTGTCTCTCCTGGGAAAGCCAATGAAGAGTATACAAAATTACAGTTCACTGAGAAACCCGAATGGGTTGAACATCGCAAGACGATTGCAACCCTCCTAAAAAGTATTTTCATCTCCAGTGGTGAAATTATCTGGCCAGAACCCTCTAACATTTCCGCAGCAGCCATGACATTAACCGGATTTACAATCCTTTGCGATTGGTTGGGATCTGATGAGACTTATTTCACCCCCCAGGCGGGAACACCGCTCGATGAATACTTGGCGATAAGCAAGAAACGAGCGGAACAAGCTGTTTTGAATTCTGGATTTTTCTTGCCTTCTGTTAGTAAATCCCCGATAGAATTCAATCAATTGTTTTCGAAACTAACATCTATTCGGCCTCTTCAAGCGGCTATTGATGAAATCCCAATTGATTTACTAATAGAACCTTGCCTTGTGATCATCGAAGCGCCAACGGGTGAAGGTAAAACTGAAGCGGCGCTTGCCATTGCTCATCGCCTAGCTGAAATGGGTGGGACAAAAGGTAGTGATGATTTGTATTTTGCGCTACCCACAACCGCCACAAGCAACCAGATGTACATCCGCTTACAACAATACCTTGAAGAGAACCTTGACCTGAAAACCGGAATTAATCTCGTTCACGGACAGGCATTTCTTGTAAAAGACGACTTGACTACCAATCCATTGGGGAATGGCAAAGATGAGAGCAATGTTGATTTGATGAATTGGTTCAGCCCAAAGAAGAAAGCCCTCCTGGCGCCATTTGGTGTTGGTACAGTTGATCAGCTTGAGCTTTCTGCCATGAATGTGCGCCACAATGCTCTGAGAATGATTGGATTGGCTGGAAAAACGGTAATCATCGATGAAGTGCATGCCTATGATGCATATATGTCAACCATAATCCAACACGCTCTTTCCTGGCTTTCAGCTATGGGAGCTTCAGTAATTTTGTTATCTGCCACTTTGCCTCAGACCCGCCGTCGCGAATTGATTAAGGCCTATCTGGGCAAACCACAAACGGATGCCTGCGCGACTGCCGCATATCCATTATTATCGGTATTCAATCGGAATGGGAGTTGGGAGGTTTCTCCTCTTCCATCCCAACCTGATCGTCAAATCAAGGTTCAGCCGCTCGATCTTAACGAGGATACTCCAGAAACAAAGGCGAAATGGTTATTGCACGAAGTGGAGCAAGGTGGTTGCGCCTGTTGGATAACCAATACGGTCAACCGGGCACAGGAGATTTATTCTGCAGTTCGAGAAACCGCACCTTCGAATGTCAAGTGCCTGCTTTTACATTCTCGTTTCCCGCTCGACAGTCGCCAGGTAATTGAAAAGGAATTGAGAGATTTATACGGACCGGGTGGAAACCGGCCAGAGCGGAGTATTGTGGTTGGAACTCAGGTTTTGGAGCAAAGTCTCGACCTGGATTTTGATGTAATGGTTTCAGACCTGGCACCAGTCGATCTATTGCTGCAGCGTGCTGGACGCCTACATCGTCACCAAAGGAAGAACCGTCCTGAACATCATTCTGTTCCCAGACTATATATCTATAAAAAGATGAATAGCGAAGGGATCATTGACCTTTCGATTGATAAATTCATATATGCAGAATATCTACTGCTCAAGACCTGGATAATTTTTCAAAATAAACAAATTATCCACCTTCCAGTTGATTACAGAAGGTTGATTGAAGAAGTTTATTCCGAGGAAGAAATTAATGAAAGTGGGGAATTATATTAGAC
>JBAWYZ010000360.1:0-2427 GCA_037143255.1 Leptolinea sp.
GAATCGGCGATATAAGAGGCGGTAACGGTGGCAATGGTGGTAACGGTGGCAATGGACACCAAAAAACCGACCATCGAATGCCCGTGCTGGCTGGTTCAGGACAGAATAGTTAGAGACTCCGCCGCATCGTACCATCAGACAAATTTTTGAAGCCCGCAATTTAATTCATCCACGCCGAGCGTTTTGCTACCCTCGACGTGGATGAAGCCTTGTATGTCCGTTCATTGTATGCTTCATACATTGTATGAAGCATACATTGTATGAAGCATACATTTATGGAATAAACTGGTCGACAAATTGTAAATATCCTCGTCTTCCTCCGCGTTTATTCCACATCTGCACAGATTTGCGAATTCGTTTCAAACATGCGATTATTTCATCCACAGAATTTCCCGGCTCACGTGGAAACTCTATCGAATCGCCATCTACTGTTTCTAAGGTTACATTTCCAAGACGGAAATCGCACATACTCTTAACACTCACGTAGAGCTGCTGGGTTGAATTTTTCAACTGTGTTTGACGGACGATCGAATTGCCCGGCTCTTTTTGATACTCTGACAACAGCATATTTAATACTTTCTCTACATCATAATCCGCTAAATCAGGCTGCTCGCGAGAGACGCTCACGATGGCAAACTCGAGATTCTGCAAAACGTCAAAATATTTTTCTTCAAACACATCTGGCATGATATCACCTTCCTATCGCTCCTGGAATTATTCGTAAAAGACAAAATATTGTTTTATAATCATTAAGTATACCAGAATTTAATAAAACGAAGATACCGATGATGTTCGTTCCTGAATTGGTAAAAAGGAGTAAATCCGATGAAGAAATCCTTATCTCGACGTGAAGTACTGCGTTTGTTAGCATTAACTGCGGCTGCTTCTCTAGCCGGTTGTCGCGCCACAGAGCGTTTAGCAACGCCAGGCGGCTTGATGGCTGCCCCCTCACAAACTGCTATCCGCCATGCAGATCCCACTCCAACCCAAAAGCAAGCTGAAATGCAAGTCGAAACGCAAGGAGAAAATCCGGCGACGATCGCTCCACAGATGGTGGATACACCCTCCAGTCAAGCCTATCTGGCAGTGGCGCATGGTAACGACCCGACTGCAATTACGGAAGCTGCGTTGCGGGCTCTGGGTGGCATGGAACGGTTTGTCAAGAATGGTTACGATGTGATCATTAAACCGAATATCTGTGTGGATTTCCGTTCTTTCGAGTACGGTGCAACCACCAATCCTATTGTGGTGGCGACATTAGTGCGCTTAGCCCTGGGTGCCGGCGCCAAGAGTGTGCGGGTGATGGATTCCCCTTTTGGTGGAACAGCCGAGAGTGCTTATGTCAAGAGCGGAATTGCCGCCGCTGTGCAAGCCGCGGGTGGAAAAATGGAAATAATGAACCCGAACAAATTCCGCAAGACGCCCATCCCGGACGGAAAATCGTTGACCCAATGTGCGATTTACCAGGATATTCTGGACTGCGACCTGCTGATCGACGTACCGACCGCGAAAACCCATTCGATGGCAAAAATCACAGTCGGTTGCAAAAACCTGATGGGAGTCATCACGCAACGGGGATCCATTCATGCCGATATGACTGAACGCATCCCGGATCTGGTCAGTGTCATCCGCCCCGGGCTGACGGTAGTCGATGCGGTGCGCACTCTGATGGCACATGGACCTACAGGTGGTAACCTGGACGACGTCAAGATCAATAATACCGTAATTGCCAGCCATGATATTGTGGCTGCCGACTCGTACGCCACCAGATTGTTTAATCTGACTGGCGCTGACATCCCCTATATCGCCGCCGCAGCATCACGCATGCTGGGGAAAATGGATTTGAGCGGTTTGAAGATTGAGGAAATCAATCTTTAGGAGGATAACTTTGTCGGCAAAAAACATCCGCTTTATACGGCGTACAGTCCAAATTCTGGCACTGTTGTTCTTCCTCTATTTATTTGTCTTTGCCACCTATATGGAGCCCCAGCCGGGGTTAGCGGAAATCTTTTACCGGCTCGATCCGTTGGTTGCCCTTACTTCGATGTTGGCGGGGCGGGTGGTGCTGGCTGGATTGGCGCTCTCCGGGATAACGGTGGTCGTTACCCTGTTGTTTGGCAGGGTATGGTGCGGGTGGTTCTGCCCTTTGGGCACTACCCTTGACATATTACGCCCCAGACGACGCTCGCAAAAAAACTCAATCAAACCACCCCCCGAAAAATGGCGGTTAATTAAGTACCTGCTGTTGGTCTTCATGCTGGGTGCAGCCGTGTTAGGTAACCAAAGCCTGCTTTTCCTTGACCCAATTACCATCATGACTCGCACGATGGCAAACGCCGTCTGGCCGGCACTTGGGTCTGGTGTAACCACGGTGGAAAAATTTTTATACAACTTTGACATGCTGTGGAAACCACTGGATGCCATTCA
>JBAWYZ010000361.1:0-2426 GCA_037143255.1 Leptolinea sp.
TTCTGGCTTGGTTGGGGAAACCTGGAGCCGTTGGAGGGGTTTCTATTGGATAGAATGGCCGCTTATACCGGCTCGAAGCATCCCGGCGACATCACTTTCGACGATATTGCCCTCCCGCTTACCGTATCGGCTTCCCGTACCGACGGTTTCCCCGATTATTTGGGGATGACGCAGCCCCTCCGTTCCTTTGAGTTGGGAGGCCGTACCTGGGAAGTAATATCGGCGCCTGTGATCCGGGCAATCCTGGCTGGTTGGAGCATGAACACCTACATCCTGCCAACAGAAATCAACGGCCAGCAGTACACAGACGGTGGCGGTACTTTTTATGACCAGGGCCTGATGGTGGCTTGTTTCGATGCTGAGCTGACCAATCTGTTGAATATCCACCTGGATGAGCCCGAAGGAAACTCCTATAACCTACCGCCCCACATGAACCTGTTGAAGATCCTCTTTGAAACGCATAATCTGTGTTTTCCCGAGGAGCGCCGGCGCATGCGCATGATAACAAATTTGCTGTACGAACACTTTGTTTTGCGGAAACAGGCCGAGGCTCTTGGTATTATGCTTCCACCCGATTTCCGAAAAAAATGGACCATTGAAAACTCAAAGGCATTCGAACTATAGAGGCGCTATGACAACCAACCGACTTTCTCGAACGACCAAACTGGCTTACGGAGCCGGCGACCTGGGAGCGGCAATCGCGACCGCCATCAACGGGTTTTTCCTGCTCAACTTCCTGATCAATATTGCCGGGTTGCGGCCGGGAACTGCCGGCACCATCTTCCTGGTAGCCAAAATCTGGGATGCGATCAATGATCCCATCATTGGATGGCTGACCGATCATACGGTGAGCAAGTTTGGCCGCCGCCGCCCCTGGCTGCTCATTGCCGCCATTACCTTCGGGCTGGCCTTCTTCCTGCAATGGATTGTGCCGCCGTTGAGTGAAGTTGGTCTGTTCTGGTATTACCTGATTGTGGCGATTCTCCTGGATACTGCTTACACGGCGGTCAACGTCCCCTATGCCGCGATGACGGCTGAATTGACACAAGATTATGATGAGCGCACGCGCCTTTCCTCTGTGCGGATGAGTTTTTCAATCCTCGGGGGTGTTCTGGCAGCCTTTTTTCACGGCATTATTGTGAGTCAATTCCCTCACGACCCTAAATTAGGATACGCGATCAGCGCCGCCATCTGGGCGTTTGCCATCGCCGGACCCTGTTTCATTACCTTCTTCGGCACCAAAGAACCGGATTTTGCCATCAATGCCGGTCCAACCACCGCAGGCCCCGGATTCTTTGAAGGCCTTAAGATTGCTTTAAATAATAAACCCTTCATCCTGGTCACAGTAATCTACATGCTTTCGTGGCTGGCAATCCAATTCGCTCAGAATAACCTGCAGCTCTACACCAAGGACTGGATCAAAATGGATATGAGCATGTTCAGCTTTTTGCTGCTGGCAATCCAGTTTTCCTCGTTCATCTGGGTGCTGATCTGGGCCAGGGTTAGCGAACGGATCGGGAAACAAAACGTGTATTATGTGGGCGCGGGATTCTTCGTTTTTGCCTTGATGGGACTGTTTTTCCTCCAGCCAGGTCAGGTAATTGCGACTTTTGTCCTTGCCATTATTGCGGGAGTCGGCATTTCAGTGGGCTACCTTGTACCCTGGAGCATGGTGCCGGATGTGGTGGAACTGGATGAATTGGAGACCGGTCAACGGCGGGAGGGTGTCTTCTACGGCTTTTTTGTGTTCCTGCAGAAGATGGGATTGGCGCTGGGGTTGTTCATTTCCGGTTGGGCTCTTGAACTCTCCGGCTACATCAACGCCACACCGGAAATTCCCAACCCTGCCCAGCCAGCTTCAGCCCTCCTGGCAATGCGCGTGCTTATCGGCCCGGTGAGTGCGGCGATTCTGCTGCTGAGCCTTCTGGCGGTGCGCGCTTATCCTATCACGCGTGAAAAACATGCCGAAATACGCGCCGAGTTGGCAAAGAGGAAAGCTGCCAATCTATAGACTATATGAAAATCAATCAGGGTGACATCTATTGGGTTCAGTTAAAAGAGCCAGACAAGGTAGACCTGGGTATTGCCCATCCTTATGTGGTGGTTCAGGAAAATATTTTCAATCACAGCCGAATTAACACGGTGGTGGTTTGTGCTTTGACAACAAATACTAAACAGGCAAAGTCGCCCGGCAATGTGCTGCTTGAATTAGGTGAAGCAAATCTGCTCAAACAAAGTATAGTCGTCGTCTCTAAAATTTCTGTAGTAAAGAAAACCCAATTGGGCGAATACGTCGGGTCGCTATCCGTAAAGCGAATAGACCAAATATTGGCTGGAACCACGAAATACTCGAATGAAATTAGATAAGTAGTTTGACAATGTCACATAAGACGAATGTCCTAGACATTGGTAAGGAAATTGCACAA
>JBAWYZ010000362.1:0-2421 GCA_037143255.1 Leptolinea sp.
ACATTGATCTGTACCCCGCACGCAGCAGCCGATTCAACCAGGACTTTTACAATTGCCTGGCGTAAGTAGGCACCTGTTACCAGATAAGAAACAGTGAAAGCCGCCCCATCCTGAACACCGGGAACTGAATAAGCCTGACGCGGAGTGGCTGGATTGGAATCGGAATCCTTCCAACCCACTTCTTCCAATAATTTCGAACCGGCAGCCACATCATAGGTATACTTTGGTAAGCCGCTAGCGGCCAGCGGATGGGAAGGCGACAGAAAGCCATCTGGAATAGCAGACTGGTTCAGTAACTGCTTATTGACGGCCCGGTCACGATCCATACACATGGCCAGCGCCCGGCGGGTGCGGACATCGCCAAAGAAATCCGGCCGATCACCGGTCAGGTAAGAGTTTCCGTCAGCATACGAAGCCGGGACCACATTGAAGACAATTTGTTCCCATTCTGGCCCCTGGCCAACAAAGGCTTTGATTTCGTTGGCTTTTTGGGCATCCAGAACCTGTTCCAACATGGATTCAAGCCCGGCGGACGGATCCACCAGATTGCAATCTCCCTGTTTCATGGCTGCCAGATTGTTATCTGCCTGGGTTCCGAGAAATTTGTAGGTGAGCGTGTCAAACTTCGGTAATCCTTCTGCAGCTCGGAAATACTTTGGATTTTTCTTCAAGGTAATATGGTCGCCCTTGACCCATTCTGAAAGTACATACGGGCCCCAGCCCAATGGTTTTTCAGTGGATTCGGGTGAAGTTAATAAATCAGCCGGTTTGATGCTTTCCCAGGCATGCCTGGGAAGCGGGAAGAAATAATTTTGCTGATTCGAGGCATCGATATAGCCGGGGATACCCATCCATTCGACGGTAAGCTCATCTACGCTCTTATATGATGCAGTCCGGTCGACCAGGAACTTGTTTACCGGGGTTGCCGGATCAGAGGCGAGCAGAAATGAGAAAACCGAATCTTCCGCCGTCAGCGGGGAGCCATCAGACCAGACCAACCCATCCTTCAGTTGAAATCGAGCAGAGGCCCGATCCATTTTCAATTCCGTCTTTCCATCCCAGATTACGGCGCAAGCAGTGGATGTACAGCCGGATGGCCGTACGGATAATCCGAGCTGCAAAGCTGTCAGGTTGCCATTCGCGTCCACTATCGGATCGCCCTCAACGACAGGAACGGGTTTAATAGCCGCATCCCCATCTTTGACAGCCGGTAATTTTTGCAGTATCACGGGAGATGGGACAAAATTCACTTGGTCAATTGGACCGTCATACAAGGCTTCCAGGATACTCCACACCGATTCGGTCGGGCTGGCGTACGGATACAGAGAAGCCGGTTCCTGTGCCAGGCATATCGCCAGTTTTTTTTCTGGCGGAAGCGTGGGGGCGACAGGTACGGTCGGGATGGCGGTTGGAACTATAGTAGCTGTCGGTGCTGACTGGCAGGATGACAACAATAAAACAAGCGGCAGAAGCGCTCTGCCAAACCGGATGATCAAATTCTTAGGTTGGGAGGGTTTATTTTGCATTCATTTTCCAAACAAGAAAGCGGTTGCAGACAGGCTGCATACGCCTTATCCTTAATATGGCCTATTATAAGTCTTTAATTGTCCGATTCGCAAAATAAAAATATGGGTGACTGCTCAGGAACAAAACAAGAAAGGGGAAATAGAAAAATTATGATATGCCAACATTAATATTTCTTTGGCTACATTATACACTTTACCTAATCTTTTTCTTCATCTACAGGCGGCGCGCCCTCGCCATAATCCAGCACTTCACGTACCTGGCTGCCAGGTTGAGACGGTCCAATAATGCCGCTTTCTTCCATAGTATCAATTAGCCGGGCGGCGCGCCCGTAGCCGATGCGCATGCGGCGCTGCAGCATAGAGATGGATGCCCGCCCCAGGGTTCGCACGAGATTAATCGCCTCATCATACATCGGGTCGCTGGAAGGGGACTTGCCCTCTTCCCAGAAATCAGGTTGACGCAAGGGCGTGGTCGATAAAGTTGGCATGGGCACTGACAGGGAAGCAGCAGATTTACCTTCCATGGATGCATCCACGGCGGCCAACTTCCAGTGATCCACCAAACGGTTGATTTCTTCATCTGCTGTGTACACACCCTGCAAGCGGACGGGCGCTGGTGCATCCGGCGCCTGGAAAAGCATATCGCCGCGGCCAAGCAAGCGCTCGGCGCCGGGTTGGTCGAGAATCACGCGGCTGTCGACATTGGAGGTGACGGTGAAGGCAATTCTGGCCGGAACATTCGCCTTAATGACGCCTGTTACAACATTGACAGATGGCCGTTGGGTAGCCAGAATAAGATGAATTCCAGTCGCCCGGGCTAATTGCGCCAGGCGGGTAATGCTCTTTTCCGTTTCCTCGCCAGCCAGCATCATCAAATCGGCCAGTTCATCGATCA
>JBAWYZ010000363.1:0-2419 GCA_037143255.1 Leptolinea sp.
ACATGGCCCGATTGCGATGTTGATGAAAGATTTTCCGGTTGTTGCTCTAGCCCCTATCGATAATACGCTGGATGACATGAAGGCAATGATTCGGGAAGTCAAGTCATTAGATGTACGGTTAGTGGTGATGTCGAATGATAAGGAAGTATTGGACACAAGCAATTATGCAATTGTTCTGCCAAAGAATCTTCCAGGCTGGCTTTCTCCAATCATTTCTACCATTCCCGGCCAATTGCTGGCGCTCGAATTGGCAACAGCAAAGGGTTTGGATGTGGATCATCCACGGGGATTGAAAAAAGTTACCTTGACTTTATAAATACAAGATCGAAGGGTATTGATAAGGCGAAAAAATCATGAATAGTCCTTGGCAAACCTACTTAGCAAAGATAGAAGAAAATTTTGAGGATTTGATTCTATTATTGCAAGAATTAGTCCATCGTCCTTCACATGTTAGCGAGAAAGAATGCCAGCTTTTTATTATGGCGTGGCTGGAAAAACGAGGGATAGAATCTGATCTATGGAATTTGGATGTGGATAGATTGAAAACTCACCCGGCATGGGTGGAAACAGGCCTGAGTTATAAGGATCGCCCTAACCTGGCAGCAACATTAAAGGGAACTGGGCAGGGAAAATCGTTGAGTTTACTGGGGCATATTGACGTCGTTCCTGTTGAGGAGATTGATCAATGGGTGGAAGCAAATCCGTGGAGTGGCAAGATAATTGAAAATAAACTATTTGGACGGGGTTCGTTGGACATGAAAGCCGGTGTTGCCATTGGCTTGTTCTTAATGGCAACATTAAAGGAATCCGGACTAAAGATAAAAGGCGACTTAATATTTCAATCACTGATTGATGAGGAAAACGGTGGGAATGGCACACTGGCGGCAATCGTTCGTGGGTACCGGGCTGATTCCTCGATATTTTTAGAACCATCCGAAGAGGATTATATGGGAATCAGCGGCCGGGGCGCCCAATTTTTTCGGATCACTATTCCCGGCCAGAGCGGAGGTATTGAGTATCAATATTCCACACCCAATGCGATTGGCAAGGCAATGATTATTTTTCAAGCGGTAGAACGTTACGCTGATTACCTTAACAGCACTGCAAATCATCCTTTGTATCAATATACTGATACCAAAGTACCCTGTGCGGTTTGCACTATTCAAGCAGGTAACTGGCCTTCGACTACCCCGGCATATTGTGCGATGGAAGGAAGTCTGGAATGTCTTCCAGGGGAAGATATCGATGTGGCAAAAGAGCAATTTAAGAATTATTTGTTGTTGTCTGCAAAACAGGACCCATGGTTAAGTGAACACCCCCCAAAAATTGAATGGTTTGGCCTACGATTGGAATCCGCAGAGATTCCGATCGACTCACCAATTGTGGAATGTGTACGTAACGCCAGCCGTTTAGTTTTAAACAAGGATGTCATTCCGCTTGGCGGAGGAGGCAGTGATCTACGCTTGCCGGTTCTGTATGCTGACAGCCCCTGCATTAATTATGGCCCAAAAGGTGGAGCTATCCACAGCACTAATGAGTATGTGGATCTGAATTCCGTCCGGAATGTGACTATGGTTGTTGGGAAAGTCATTTTGGACTGGTGTGAAGTGGCTGATTAGCAAAAGGTTTTATTATTCCAATTGATGATTCGTAAAGGTAATTTAGGAGAATTGCGATAATGGAAAATCTCGGTTTGTTTGGTGGCACCCCGATTGTACCTGGTAAAGGGATCGTCGAAGACCGTTGGCCAATTACAACTGATGCAGATCGTAAGGCAGTCGAACGTGTTTTTGAAAGTGGGCATTTTGTAGGGCTTCATGACCCGGAAGTAGAAGCACTAGAAAAAGAATATGCTGGATATGTAGGTACCGAATATGCAATGGGGTTTGGTACGGGTACTTCATCTTTGCATGCGGCTGTAGCCGCTTCAGGCATTAAACCAGGGGAGGAAGTGATTGTTCCTGCGCTGACTTTTTTGGCATCAGCTACTTCAGTGCTTCAACAACTTGGCATCCCAGTCTTTGCGGATATAGATCCGGTGACTTATAACATCGATCCAGCTTCGGTCGAAGACAATATAACTGACCATACCCGGGCTATTATGGCTGTGGATATGCATGGATTACCAGCCGATTATCCGGCTCTTCGGAAAATTGCGAAAAAGCACAATCTTGTGCTGATCAGTGATGCTGCTCATTCGATGGGTGCAACCCAAAATGGCAAAATCTCTGGAAGTTTGGCAGATGTAACCGGAACGAGCATCATGCCTGCCAAACAATGGCCGACTTGCGGTGAAGGCGGATTTCTTTCCACTGATCAGGTAGATATTTTCAATCTTGCAGGAATGGTTCGGATGTTTGGGGAAGTCATTGAAAAAGGAAAGCCGCGCTCTTATAACGCTTTTACACTTGGGTATAAC
>JBAWYZ010000364.1:0-2416 GCA_037143255.1 Leptolinea sp.
ACAAAGGGGCCATGCAGCGTCAACATCACCCTTACGAAGTTTAAAGTGTTCGGAAATATTTGTGCCTGCTTCGGGGAAGATAAAGTTTACAACTTCGTATTTGCCGAGATCTGGATGCAGCAGAGGAGCACCAGGTTGGGCCGCCTCAAACGGGTCAAAAACAGCAGGTAGTTCTTCGTACTCTATCTCAACCAGTTTGGAAGCCGCTTCCGCAATTTCTTCTGTGGCTGCAACAATCCCTGCGACCGCCTCACCGACAAAACGAACCCTATCCAGAGCAAATATATTGCGATCTTTCAGATAGAGTCCAAGTTTATTGGGCGTGTCTTTTCCCGATACAACAGCTTTTACACCGGGTAATGCCAAAGCCTTTGTGGCGTCTACACTTTTGATGATTGCGTGAGCCAGCGGACTCCGGACGATCTTTCCATAAAGCAACCCTGGGCCGAAGGGCATATCATCCACATACTTGGCAGCTCCGATTGCTTTTTCATATGCATCGATACGGGTAACGCTTTTTCCAACCGGGTCATTGGTATATTCTTGTGTCATGATTATGCCTCTCCTTTCGTAGCAGCGTCCATGATTGCATCCACAATTCGGATATACCCGGTACAACGGCAAAGGTTTCCGACAATTGCTTCACGTGCCTGTTCCGCAGAGGGCTTAGGGTTTTTATCCAAAAATGCTTTGGCGGTCAATAACATACCCGGTGTACAGAAACCACACTGAATAGCATTATGATCGATGAATGCCTGCTGAATAAGATGAAGTTTTCCATCAATGTTCAAGCCTTCAACTGTTTGAACGTCATGTCCATCGGTTTCAACAGCGAATACGCAGCAAGAATTTACCGGCTCGCCGTCCAAAAGGACTGTGCAGGCGCCGCATTCTCCATTTTCACACCCTATTTTTGTTCCAGTTAATCCAAGCTGCTCCCGGAGAACTTTAAGCAAAGTATGGTGTGATTTAACGATGATAGTTTGGGCTTCCCCATTAACTGTTAAATTTATTTCATGAAGCATTTTATCCTCCTTGCCCCAGTTTCTTTAATGTATCCTGGATTGCGCGGATGGTCATATTCTTAACCATGAGTTTGCGGTATTTCTCGCTAGAGCGCACATCACTAATCGGACGGGAAGCATCTGCTGCTGCGATCCCTGCTTTTTCAATATCAGCTGGCTGTGTGCCTTTTGCAATTATGGCTTCTGCTTCCGGAACGCGGATAACGGTAACTGCGACAGCGCCGAGGGCAATCTTCCATTCCAGTCTGCCATCTAAACGGTTTGCCTGGGCAGCTACGGAGACAAGGCTCAAATCGCTGCCTTTACGCCGGCTAAGTTTAATATAAGATCCGGCTGAACCAGTTGGTGGTCGGGGAATAAGCAAACCGACAACAAGGTCCTGCCTGGAAACCAGGGTTTTACGGACACCTTTAAAGAAATCATGGATGGATACTGTCTTATCTCCGCCAACTGTCTTTATCAAGACTTTTGCATCCAGGGCAGATAAAGCGGGGGGGGTATCAGCGCAAGGTGAGGCTGTACACATGTTCCCGCCTATAGTTGCTCGATTACGCACCTGGCCAGAGCCTATTTGAACAGCTGCCTCTGCCAGTAGCCCCCAGGATTGTTTTACAAGATCCGAATTTGCCAGGTCACTCATCCTGACACATGCCCCGATATACAAGCCGTCTGATGTTTCTCTAAGGTCATGCATACCGGGCAGCCCTTTTATATCTACTACTGCGTCTGCCTTCCAAACGCCATCCCGGTAAGTTGGTATAAAATCGGTGGCCCCGGCAAGAGGGAGTACTACCTTGCCGGCCAGCGTTAAATATTGAAATGCCTCTATAAAATCTTTTGGTTTGTAATAGTCAAACGGTTGCATTACTGCCTCCGGAATATTCGGTTTTATAAATTATCCCCCTCCCCGGAACGGAGAGGGGGATATTTGCAAGAATGGATTAAATTCAGTTATTAATATTCTGGCGTTCGTCCACACCAAAAAGGCTGGGAGGAAGAACCAGGAACAATGTATTCATCAAAATGCCCACGATTGCGGCAAAGACGATAGCGGGAATGCCATTGGGGAAGAGAACTGGAATGGGGAATGGGAAAAGGCCGTCTTTAAGCCCAAGGTTACCGCCAATACCGCAAACCAGGATGGTAGCGCCGACTGCCAACTGTTTGGGATCAAACAGGTTGACTTTTTCGGATTGAATGAGAGCAATACCCTGCATACCAATGACACCGAACAGGTAGATGGAAAGTCCGCCAACAACAGCCACTGGGATTGTTCCAACAAGGGCTGAAAGCTTGGCAACGAACCCCAGGAGGATAGCCATGGCACCAGCTGTCATCAACACAGCGGTTGAGTAGTTACGGGTGATAGCCATAAGGCTGTTATTTTCACC
>JBAWYZ010000365.1:0-2410 GCA_037143255.1 Leptolinea sp.
GAATGGAAAGACACTTCCCTTCTGAATGGCGGCGAAGTGCCAGAGAAAATGATCTTCTCATGCAAAGGCAACAAGCTGCGGTTGGAATTGAACGGAAGCCTAGTCGAAGAAATCAGCGACATTGACCAGAAAAGCGGAAATGCCCTCTTTTTTGCCTACTCCAATGAGACTGCAAGCGTAAGCAACCCTATCAAGATTTCTTTTGACGATTTCGTTGCTACCATGCCGTAGGTCGGGCGATTCCGGTATTCAGTCTATCTGAGTCAACGATATTTACTGGAAAAATAATATAGCAGAACAACCTTACGTTGGAAAAGGTTGTTCTGCGCCGCGGCTTCTCAGCGCTTTTAGATTCATCCGGGGATTAAGAGATCAAGTCGTTGCGAGGACGATACCTTTTTCATCCAACATTTGGGTTATTCGCTCAAACTCGGGTAGCTCATTGTTCCAGATACGCACATCGCTACCATCTAGCAGCGTAATCAAAATGCCGTTGGATTCCTGGCGTAGTATCCGCGTAATCGCTACCATACTACCACGCTGACGGGTGATCAAAAACAGAATTGCCAACAGCCATACCAAACCACGCGTCCAACTTGGCAAAGTGATAGCATAAGGACGATAGGTGGTCATTTCACTATACAGGGATGTTTTGGTTTGCCACAAGCCGGCAACGGTCAGCCGGTCTGGATAGATTTCAATCGATGCAGCTGCGTTCATTGCGGCAGCTAAATATAACGAGACACCCAACAGAGATAACAACCACCAAAACAGCGTAAACCATATCCAGCCGGAGTCAAAGACGCTAGAAACTCCCGCACCGTTGATAACTATGAATGGGAATGCAAAAAAGATACCGGTCAAGAGGCTGGCGCCAATATCCATCAGGATGACATGCGTCCCTAAAAGCGGATAGGCCACCGAAACCGGTTTGCGTCGGCGCCATGGAATGAGGCCATAGATCGCTACTCCTGCAATAGCCAGCCATAAACTGAATGAGCGGAATGGATACAATAGCGCAGCCTGCGCGGTATCTTTTGTAAGGCTCGGCTCATTGGAAAAAACCGCTAGATACTGTGTCTGGTCACCATTAGAGAGCGAAAGATAGCATAGAGCGGATTTTTTGTTGATGAGTCTAATTTGAGAATAAATTCCATTCAAGGGTGGCTCATTTGGATTAAAGTACAGCGCTTTCCCAGGATCCCAACCGACACTCAACCGCTTTTGCCAATCTCCAGGTGGAACCTGAGACGCTATCACCTCGTTCGCCCGCTTGAAAAATGTTTGCCATTCCGTCCCCAGCACCTGAATTTTATAGAGCGTCTTTTGGGCAATATATTCGTCCAACGTAAGTTCCGTAGTTGCATCGCTTGCCAGGTAATCTTTTTGAAAATCTACCTTATGTATCTCAAGCAATAACGGCGAGGCCTGGAAAAACGTAACAATGGCTGCCAACATACAAAACAATAAACCTAGTCGCCGGATCAGTTCCCACATAACTCCTCCTTTAATTGCACATCAATCAGTACTCATTGCTATAGTAATTTTCATGTCGATCAGATGCAAACTGCCGAAAGCAGGTTTAATCTCAATTGGCAAGCCTAACAGGCAAATTCTACAGAGAGAAGGTGTGTATTTAATCGAATGGTTTAACTTGAACAATATGGTCTTTCGCTTCAGGCCACTTGCAGCGACCCAATTGTGCATAATAACATTGCTTTCTTTATGATCAAATTGAAAAAATTAATGTGCCAGTAAAGTATACAATGCAATAGCTGGTCCAAAAACCATTAATATAATTCCAATAACAAGATTTAGAATCCCACTGGCAGCTTTCGGTTCTAAAACTGCTTTGGATGGATCAGCCGGATTGTAATGAACCACAACAGGCGCTCCCTGCGGATAAGTTTCAATTTTCTTTGAAGCGGCGCCATAACTATAGCTTGACTTTCCAATGTAGAGGCTAGTGCCAAGATAATTTTGGCCCAATATTGAATATTGATATTGAATTCGTGGTTCGTAACTGGTATTTGTGACGTGAGATTTGGTGTTGTAACGTCGATTCTCATGCAATTCGGAAGAGAGAATCAAGCCGGATATGGTCGGCCAGGCTTCTGCTGCTTTGGCCTTTTTAATTTGGATGACGTTCATCAGCAGCAATACTAACCCTATTACAAAGAAAGCAATTGCAAGAATAACAGCTGGTTCCATATGCTCCTCCTTAATCGAATAGAATTTATTATCATTATGGGACAAATATGGAAAAAATGCAAATACCTGAATTTCTTGTCAAAAGCAAATTTCGTTCATTATTGCTCAATGATCGCCTGCACGTTCTGGGCATCGGTCACAAAACCAAGGTCATCAGGTAGGTTCGCTATCAAACAGGTCTCCATCGAAATCATTGGTT
>JBAWYZ010000366.1:0-2410 GCA_037143255.1 Leptolinea sp.
TCCGAACATGGCTCCGCTGGCTGAGCTGAGGGAAAAGGTTATGGCGCTTTTCCTATTAATATACTTTATACATGGGTAGGGGCGATGTATTCGAGTTAGGAATTAACCCCCATCCCGGCCTTCCCCCATTTCAAAATGCGGAAATGGAGGAAGGTGACTCGGATGGATTCGAGGCGTGAGGGTTCAAATAGTAGGGGCGAAGCAATCGGACGATTCTCAAGGAAGCAATTTGCCACTATTTCCGATTGCTTCGCCCGCATACACTAATTCCCCGGTGCCTGACCGAAGGTGTCGAAGCCAAACACAGCCTTCGACAGGCTCAGGCAGCGGAGTTGGGACTGTCAGACAGCGGAGGTTAAAAAGCAACAGAGACACACACACTGTGTCTCTGTTGTCATAATTTACCAAATTACTATTTCAGGTTGAATATTCCATCAACTGCCCAATCGGAATGTCTTTGATGGCTTCCGGCGGGATGGTGCGGATGACCTTGTCTGTGGCTTTATCCATGATCATGATGGTGACATCATTGGTTTTTTCATCAACCCGGAACTGCAGTTGCGTACCGCTATTGACCGGCGCTGAAGAAGCATACGCTGCTTTGGCTTGCTGTTGGACGGCGGGGCGTTGTTTTAGTTCTGGCCGGTTCAAACTGCCGATCAGTTCCATTCCTACGCGACCTACTGGATTAATCATTGAACTTGACATGGCCTCCTGCCTTTCTGCCCCGGCTGCTGGCCGGGTACGACTGCCTTCCTGGCTGACGTTTGCTGCAAAATTTGTATCGAAAAACATTTCGTTCTGTTATCTTTATCGGCAGAATTATAAAAAACTTTAGGGTTTTATGAAATTGATTCAAAGACCTGGTTGTCTAAAAAAACTCCCCCAACCCTCAGATCAGCCTATTTCGCGTATTTTGCGCCAGCGTACTTAAATGCAGAATACACCGCCTACCAGCCCGGCTAAATAAAAAGATAAAAAAGGTTGCCGCTTCGGCGACAACCTTTCTCCGCCTTAACCAGACCTCTGCAAGAGTTGACCGGGTGGAAGATCATTGATGGCATCTCCAGGGATGGTACGGACAACTTTATCCGTTCCCTGGTCCCTGATCAGAATAATCACATCATTGGTCTTGGGGTCCACCTGAAACTGCAACCGGGTTGCCGAGTACGCGCCGGCTGCCTGGGCTGCCTTCACCGGCTGCTTTGCAGCTTCTGCCGGCTTGGTCTCCCGCTTCGGGGAAGTAAGACTACCGGTCAGTTCAACGGCTGCCCGGCCAAGCGAGGAAATTGTAGGATCAGACATGGCTCCTTCCTTTTCCTATCGCCCCGACATCCTTGTCAGGGACGGTACTACCGCATAAAACAAGTTGCAAGCGATTATCCATAGATTTTTGTGTTCATATTGAACGTGGTCATCAGTGTTTCCATCTGCGCCTGCATTTGGGTGTATTGCTTCACCAGAGAATCCTGCCGCCGGGTAACCCTGGCATTCATACTTTCAATCCGGCTGGTGATGTTTGTTACCTGGTTGTTAGCGCTCGTCAAACTCTGGTTGACGTACCCGGTCATGCCGGTATAGGTGCCAACCTTGGTAGCCAACGAACCCATCACCCCATCCATCATTTTGGTCATATCGGCCAGGTTTGTGTTCATTGCGGTACTTAACTTGGTCGAATCTGAAATGGTGGCCGAAAGATCAGCATTGACGGATATGCCGATTTGTAATAGATTTTGATAGACACCGGTGTTAGTGAAGTCTTGATTCATTGTGGCTAAAAGATCATAACCAGTATAGCGCAAATTCTGCTCACTTGCCAGCGAACCGCGCGTATAGGTAGAATCTGCGTTTTTAACTGTGGTGGTCTTGGCGCGTACATAGGTGGTGAGATCATTAAACGCGCTGATAAAGGTGTTGATAGCCGTCTGGGCGGTGGTCATATTGCTGCTAACAACGATATTCGCGTTTTTCCCTTCTGCATCAGAGGCCAGGGTCAATGTCATGCCCGTGATCACATCTGTCAGCCCGGTATTGGAGCTGCGCGACATACTGGCCATTCCATTCACAGTAAATTCAGCATTCGCCCCAATTTTTCCAGCAAATGTATTTACAACTCCGCCAGTAATAACTCCTAAACTTGTTAAGACACTGTCTTCAGGAGGATCGGTGGGAGGAACAGCGGGAATATCCGAAGCCTGCATTTGATGGGCCTCGCCCGTTGATAGATTCTTCAGTACCAGGGTGTTATCAATAATCGAAGAGACCACCTCATCACCAGATGCATAAGTGGCCGCGTTGATGGCGTAATTAATATCCACCAAAGTCATGGTTGCGGTCACATCAATGGCAGCGCCCTGGGCTGTATAATCTAAATTGGCAGAGTCAGTCGAAAACAGTCCTTCGTCTGGCC
>JBAWYZ010000367.1:0-2402 GCA_037143255.1 Leptolinea sp.
AAGTGCAAAGGGGATACTTTCCGGCATCGCCCAACCCATAACCAGTATCTTGCCATGGATACCCTTCTTCCGAATACGAATGGCCTCTTCCACTCGGGCTACCCCACAAATGGCCGCCCCGCCTTGAAAGGCAGCCCTGGCAATTTCTACCAGACCGTGTCCGTACCCGTTTGCCTTGATGACAGACATCACAGACTTACCGGTGACTTTTTTCATAATTTGAATATTGCCTTTAAATGCCCCCAGATCAATTTCTAACCAATCAGTATTTCCAGTAATAATCATGTGCGGTAGTATATCCACACGGGGAAGAATACGCAAGCATCCTTCAGGTATAATCCCAAGTCCGAATAATCATTTCCGAAAACTGTAACTAGATGGATTGATATTAATATATGGGATTATCTGAATCGTTTTTCTATACAAAACTCGCTCAAGATGGGGCGGCCCGTGCGGGGATATACCATACGCCGCATGGAGATATTCCAACCCCTATTTTCGCACCAGTTGGTACCCAGGCAACAGTCAAAGCGGTGACTCCGGCACAACTGCAAGAGTTAGGCGCCTCCCTAATTCTCAGTAATACCTACCACCTCTACCTGCGTCCAGGCGCTGATCTAGTGGAAGAAATGGGCGGGCTGCATGAATTCATGCAGTGGCCGGGCCCCATCCTCACCGATTCTGGCGGCTTTCAAGTGTTTTCCCTTTCTGCAATTCGTAAAATTGACGCTGATGGCGCTACCTTCAAAAGCCATATTGACGGCTCCATGCATCGCCTTACACCTGAAAAATCCATAGACATCCAGCAAAAACTGGGATCGGATATCATCATGGCATTTGACGAATGTGCACCTCCCAACGACCGCGCTTACAATGAACAGGCATTGGAACGAACAACCGCGTGGGCGCAACGTTGTCTGGATGCAAAAACCCGCCCAGACCAGGCATTATTTGGCATTGTGCAAGGGGGAGTTTTTCCAGATTTGCGAACTCAATCCGCATTGTGGATAGCTGCCCAGCCTTTTGACGGCAGCGCTATTGGCGGCCTTTCCGTTGGGGAAAGCAAGGAGGAAATGCATTCCATGCTGGATATTGTTCTGCCACTGCTGCCTGAAAATAAGCCGCGCTACTTGATGGGGGTTGGTTCACCGGAAGACCTGGTAAATGCCATCAGCCGTGGGGTTGATATTTTCGATTGTGTCCTCCCTACCCGACTGGCACGCCACCAATCTGCCATGACACTGACCGGCCGGGTTAACATGCTGAATGCCAAACACGCCCATGATCCTCATCCAATAGATGAAACCTGCGCGTGCTATACCTGCCTGAATTTCAGCCGCGCCTACATCCGGCATCTGATTTCCTCGCGCGAGATGCTAGCATCCACACTGATTTCCATTCACAATTTATTCACATTACTGCGATTGGTGCAGCTCTCTCGGGAGGCCATCCTGGAAAACAGATTTTCATCCTTTGCACAGGATTTTCTCTCGCGGTACAATTATCCAATAAAATAACATTTTCTTGAGGCTATCATGACTATTTTTCAAGCAATTATTCTTGGAATCATCCAGGGATTAACAGAATTCCTCCCTATCTCTAGCTCGGCACACCTGGTAATTGCGCCGTATTTATTCGGCTGGTCTTTCCCGGCAGATCAAATATTCGTATTTGATGTTCTTGTGCAAATGGGAACTCTGCTGGCAGTTATCGTTTACTTCTGGAAAGACCTGGTCAAAATCACTGTTAGTTTTGTGCAAGGAATCATTTCACGAAATCCTTATCAAGCGCCCGAAGCCCGAACGGGTTGGTTCATTATTCTTGCATCCATTCCGGGTGGTCTGGCCGGTATATTGGTTAAACCGCTGGTTGAAGCCACTTTCTCAAATCCGGCGGTAGTTGGCGCTTTACTTTTTGGAACAGCAATTCTTTTACTGGCTGCTGAGTTAATCGGTAAGAGAAAACGTAAACTCGAATCTATTACCTGGCTGGATGCCCTCTTGATCGGTATTGGCCAGGCGATATCCATTTTCCCGGGGATTTCCCGCTCAGGTGCAACCATCTCGGTTGGTTTGATGCGCGGGCTGCGCCGGGCGGATGCAGCCAGATTTTCGTTTCTGATGTCCATCCCCATTATGCTGGCCGCCGGTCTTTACAGTATGCTGGATTTAAAAGATGTTTCCGGTTTGACGACCTTTCTTCCGGTGATCTTGACCGGGGTTGTAGTGGCTGCGATTGTTGGCTATCTATCCATTAAGTGGCTGCTTAATTTCCTTAATCACCGATCGCTATCAATTTTTGCCGCCTATTGCGCGGGTCTTGGAGCATTGGTCCTGATTGTTGCCAATTTCCGCTAAATTCCGTATTTTCTTTGTGATTTTCTTTACTCTACTGGCAGTAGG
>JBAWYZ010000368.1:0-2400 GCA_037143255.1 Leptolinea sp.
GAATATGCCAATGCCAATGGTATTCCGCAAGCAGCGCCTGGTCTGAAATTTGCAAACTTCACGGCTGAACCTCCCCCCGGTGGACAGCCGGGTAAGGAATTGCTGGTTCAATATGCCGAAATAAACCGGGGAGAATGGCATTATGATGAGTCTTCCGGAAAATATTTACGGTGGATTGAAGACGGCAATGAAGGTGAAGTCCTCACCATGATCCCACTGTTAGATAGAAACACGGGTGAACAACTTGCCTTTTCAAACGTCATCGTCCTCTCAACATTTTACATAGAATACAACCGTACCCTGCACAATATTGACCTGTGGAACAATCAGGGACCCCGCAAAGCCCTATTCTTGCGAGACGGACAGTCATACGGGGGCATCTGGCAAGTCTCGGACCATTCGCAGCCATTTGAGTTTTATCAAAATGACGGCTCCTCCATGCCGCTGAAACCAGGTAATACCTGGATTATTCTGGCTGGCATCAGTTCAAAAATTACAATATCGCAAGGAGGACGTTTTGAATTATTCTTTTTCAGCCCATAGCCGAAAACAAGATAAACAATGATTATGTCTGTTCTTTACCGCTGCCTGATTCTTATTCCAATTTTGGCTGGTCTTATTGGATGGCAGTCGAACGCTGCAACTTCGCCTACAGTCAAACCCACAGCGCTTCAGACAACTGTTGAACAGATAAAAACATCCGAACCGACCCCCACTGCTGCTATCATCACGCCAATCCCCCTTTCTACTGATACCGCCGTTTCCGCAATATCTGCGTCGATTGAACCGGCGCATTACGGTCCTGACCGTTTTCCAAAAGGGATCAACCCTTTCACCGGATTAAGTGTTGACGACCCAGCAATACTCGACCGCCGCCCGGTTATGGTGAAAGTGGCGAATTTTCCACCCTCCGGCCGTCCACAATTTGGTCTGTCTTTCGCCGACCTAGTTTTTGAGCATTATATTGGCGAAGGTATGAACCGTTTTTCCGCTATCTTCTATGGACAGAAGCCGGAAAAAGTTGGACCGGTACGTTCTGCCAGATTGGCCGATGTTCAACTGGCCAGCATGTATCAGACGATTTTCGCCTTTGCAAGCGCCGATCCGCGGGTGCGCAACAATCTGCTTGCTGAATTAGACGGGTTATCTATCATAGTAAAAGAATCCACCTGCCCAGCGCTTTGTGATACAGGCGCTCATACAGTAAATTCAGTATTTGCTGATATATCCAAACTTGATACCTATGCCAAAGTGAAAGGAATCAATAATTACCGGCAAATCATCAACGGAATGGTTTTTAACTCAATTCCCCCAGAAAGCGCCTTATCTCAGATAAAATTCATTCAAATCCGGTATAATGATTTGAACCAAAGTGAATGGCGGTATGATCTTGCATCGAATAAGTATCTGCGTTGGACCGAATCAGATATTCCGGAAATTCCCGTCAAACTGGTCCCTCTGGAAGACCAATTAACAGGAAAGCAACTTGCATTTGATAATATTATCTTGCTCTATGCCAGATACAACGAATATAACCCGACATTGCACAATATTGAATTATGGGCAAATCAGGATGGCCGCCGGGCTTCTTTCTTCAGGGACGGCCGCATGATATCGGGTTTCTGGCGTTCTCCGGCAACTAATCTGCCATTGGAATTCTTCGATGATTCTGGCAGATCTATTCCGTTAAAACCTGGGAGCTCTTGGATTATAATTCTCGGACAAGAATCCACTATTGACCAGTCCCAATCTGGTCAGTGGAAAGTTCAATTTGCAATTCAATAAAACAGTATGCGCATTCTTGTAATCTCCGACATTCATGCCAACCTTACCGCTCTTGAAGCGGTATTGGAGGATGCCGGTACCGTGGACGCCGTTTGGTGCCTTGGTGATCTGGTCGGTTACGGACCAGACCCAAATGAGGTGATCCGCCGTATTGCCAATCTCCCGTTCACATTATGCGTTCTTGGCAATCATGATGCCGCCGCTCTTGGTCAAATTGACCTGGAAAATTTCAATTCAGAAGCAAAAGAAACCACTCTCTGGAATCAAGAGAACCTTTCCCAGGAAAGCAAGTTGTTTCTAACGAGTTTACGAAAGAAAACCATCCGTAATGGATTTACCCTGACCCACGGAAGCCCACGGAATTCAATCTGGGAATATGTTTTAGATGTTGAGAGCGCCGCAGATAACCTTGATTATTTTGCCACACCTTTTTGCCTTATTGGCCATACCCACATTCCAGTCACTTATCATACCGAAAATGGGAAAGCTTCCCTGAGCGCAGTAAGTTCTGATAATCCACTTAGCTTCAAGTTATCTGGCCGGGCGATATTAAACCCCGGTTCAGTAGGTCAACCACGTGACACCGACCCGCGAGCGTGCTATGCTATATTAGAT
>JBAWYZ010000369.1:0-2393 GCA_037143255.1 Leptolinea sp.
CAAAGGAGTGGTTCGCCCGGTAGAAGGAACAATCTTAACTGTCTCTAAAGACATAGCTGCTGCTGCCGCGCTGGCCATCGAAGAGACAGATAATCCATGGGAAATCCTGCGCCGCTGCGTAACTGCCGCTGATCGGTCTGTACAAAACACACCAGAATTACTGCCAATTCTGAAACAAGCAGGGGTAGTAGATTCGGGTGGTAAAGGATTATTTTTTATTTTAGAAGGAATGGTACGCTATCTAGATGGAGAATCACTCGACACTGCGCTATTTTCAGTTCAACCACTCTCGGCTATGAATCTAGAAAATGCTTTGGAAGATGTAGAAGAGGGTCAGGATTGGGAAGTTGTGGTTGATTTCCGGCCTAACAACGGCTTTGAATTAAGCAGTTTTTATTTTCAACTAGAAACAATTGGTACTTCCATACAGGTAGGCGAGGGTGAAGGTATGTATCGTATGCACATCCACACCCTGTTGGAAAAGCGTTACGAACCGATAGATTTCATAATGGGAATTGGGACGATTACCAAGGTATCCATGGAAAATTTGCTTTCACAAATGGATGAAATTGGAAACAAGGCCAATCGAGGCAAGCTTGAACTGGCTTCTATCGAACCTGGGCAAATTGCTGTGGTATGCGTCTCACCTGGTATAGGACTTTCGCGCATATTCGCCAGCCTGGGAGTGGCGGCTGTTATTAGCGGCGGTCAAACGATGAACCCATCCACAAAGGATATCCTTGAAGCCTTCGAAAACCTTCCTACTGACAGTATCATTGTTCTTCCAAATAATAAGAATATAATCTTGGCTGCCAACCAGGCTAAAGATGTTACCGTGAAAAATGTTCGAGTTGTTCCCAGTCGGAATATACCGCAAGGAATGGCAGCCATGCTCCATTTAGAACCAAGCGGTGATCTGGACAATATAGCCGATAAAATGATCAAAGCAATGGAAAATGTCGTTTGCGGTGAAGTGACAATCGCCACCCGATCAGTGGAAATCGATGGCGTGACTGTCAAAGATGGACAAGTCATTGCTCTACTCGATGGAAAACTGGCTGTTGCCTCTGACAACCTGGAGCACGCCTGTCTGGAATTGCTTGAAAAAGCCGGTGCTGACAAACTAGAACTAATCACAATGTTTTACGGTGAAGAAACCAAACATAGCGAAGCTAATCGCATCGCTGATCTGATTCGAGAGAAGTACCAAAACCAGGAAATTGAAGTGCAAGAAGGCGGTCAACCACATTACCAATTTATTTTTTCTATAGAATAATCATAAGCACGATTTATTGATCCTCTACTTATCCGAAGGGGTATTTATTATGAGCCTTTGTATCCTTACTAACACATCTTCGCTTTTACCACTCTCTTCGTCCAGCTATGGACGGCATATCCGTACAATACGGCTGGATACAAATGAAAAGGGAATCGTCTTGCCTTGTTCAGGCGACTTCAGCCGTGCATATAGCGAACTGGAACGTGAATTTAAAAGCATTCTGGTACTTTCTATTTCAGAGATGATACTTCCATTAGCCAAAACCGCTATGCTTGCAGCCCAGAGCCACGGTGGCACAGCTAGAATCTCCGTTCTAGATACTCTTCAAATTGACTCAGGCTTGGGTATTCTAACCCAGCTGGCGGCCAGAAAAGCCGCCGCAGGCATCTCTTTGTCAGAATTGGAAGAATATATCCGCGCCATCATCCCTTTTATGTTTACTATCATATGCCCCAATCGGATTACTACCAATGATTTAACTCAAAACCAGCATATCAACGATCTTTCGAATGCTCTAATGGTTTATTCACTTGAAGAAGGCTCGCTTACTCCTTATAAAAAAGTGCGCACACAACGTCATCTGCTTGAAACCTTGCAGGAATTCCTGGGGGAATTTGAAAAGCCCCAACATCTTACATATTTTCATGGCAGAAATGCCAGCCTTCATACCAGACCTCTGCGCGAAGCAGCAGGTGATATGTTTCCAGGTGTTCATTTTGATGATCTTGAGTTAAACGAGGCGTTTACAACACTTTTTGGAGAGAACACTGTCGGATTAACCGTCGTGGAAGTACCTTCTTCTGGAGGAATTTGACCTGGGTGCGTATTGGCCTGGTAGCCGACTCCTCATCCAACCTACTTAATGACTTTGGAAAACGCTTCAAAATCGAGGTTACGCCAGCCATTCTTATTATTACAGGCTGATCAGATTTGGATTGTACCGAGATTTCTCTAACAGAATTTTATTACCAACTAACCAAATTACTGGTTACTCTAACTCCCGCTGCCCTAGCCAATCAGGAATTTTCTATACGCTATCAAAGACTATTTAGTTCCGGTCTCGATTATGACCTGATATTTTTTTGGCTGAGAAACTAATTTCCATCGCTATCAC
>JBAWYZ010000370.1:0-2383 GCA_037143255.1 Leptolinea sp.
CAAAGAAGCAATGATTCTGCATTAGGAGCATTACCATGAAGAAACTGAGTTCGTTGTTAATGGGTTTGGTGTTGACCGCGGGCACCGTCTTTGCCGCTGATACAAATACTGCAACCAGCGTGAATGTCGTCGGTTTCATTGCTCAAAGCAATACAGCCAATCGGCTTTACATGCTTAATGTGCCTTTACACGCTATTGGTGGTGATGATTCACCCAGGTTGCTTGTCGATTTGATAGGGACAAACGTGCCAAACGGAACAATCATATATTTATGGACGGGCACGGGTTATGCGGGTGAATCTTGTATCAATGGTGCTTGGGATCCCGGAACCAATTTAGTAAGGCGTTGTGACGGGTTTTGGATGAAGTCAGAACTTGGCGCAGAAGTGGTTCGCGCTGGTGAGGTGCCATCGGTATCGAATACGGTTGTTCAGCTTTCTCCGGGGTTGCAGATGATTGGATATCCTTACCCTATATCATGTGCGTTAACCAACATGGGCCTTGGAAGTGTTGCTGCTAATGGTGATATTGTTTTTAAATGGACTGGCGCAGGCTGGAATTCAGCTTCGTATTACGCGGGTTCATGGGATACCAATTATGATTTCAATCCGGGTGATGCGTTTTGGTATAAAAGGGACAGTGGTGCTAGCGTCACAAATTGGGTGATAAATAAACCTTATACTTCACCGTAATTTATATAGTCAAAGTTAAATTGGCAGACATCATAAAGTGTATTGGAGGTAAAATGAAGAAGATCTATATTGCGATATTGGTATCACTGACAGTTGCACTGAATGGATATAGTTACACTCAGATTAATTTTCAGACAGCGCTGGCTGATGGTATTGGTGGACAACCCGCCAATGATGCTTTGCTGAACCATTCGAGTAATCCATTAGCCGCTAATTCTTTGTTCCTCGTTTATTTTTCAGAAGATTCGACTCGTGGGTTCAACAATGTCAATCCGTATAGCCCATTAGGAGGCGACGAGTATATGGGTTCATATTCTACGGGCGTATATCCGGGAGAAATAGCGGGTAACACTTCTGTAACCTTGGGTACGCTTGGAACATTAGGGTATGCCGGGTATGTTTATGTTGCCGTATTCGAAATCTCATACAGTAGCGGTCCGGCGCCTGCCATACCTGGAGGTAGTTATTATGGGCTTGGGAACACGATGGCTACGACCGATTTTGAACAATATTTTCAAGACAATGGGCTTGTTCCGACGCCATCAAATTATGGAACATCGCGACTGGAACCGTCTACGGGACCTGTCGTTACATCGCTCACAACTGTAGTTCCTGAGCCGTCAACCGTTGGGCTTCTGTTGGTTGGTGCCGGGATAGTTATGGTTCGCCGTTTCCGGCGAGGTTGATATCGTCAACTATTGTAATTGAAGGGCAGTCTCGTGAGGCTGCCTTTTTTTATTATAGGTGCCAAATATGCGAGGGAATTGTATGAAATTTTCAGTGGTGACATGTGCACTTGTGATGATGATTTGTAATTGTGCAAGTGCTGCGGGCGAAAATCTTGTCGTATTCAAATCAGTGGGGGATGTGTCGCCGGAATTGACATCTCGGGTAAATGACTGGGTGCGGCAGAATGTTGGGCCTTTGACTAATTGCGGGGCCATCAAGACAAACAAAAAAACATTTGCCAAAATTGCCAAAATTGCTGGTCATTCAAAAGAGGGGAGAGTCAGCTTGATCCTTGTTGATCAAATACCGACTTCGACTCAACACCTCTACAATGCGAATGGTGTAGTAATTCTCAATCTAGCTGTGCTGCGACCAATAAATATGACGACTGCTGCTGCGAAGGCGACTTTCGTTCAGCGTGTGGAGGCGGAATCTGTTGGTGGGGTGACCGCTTCGCTTGGGATGCCTCCATGTCCGTTTATCCGGTGTGCGTTATATACCGCCAAGACCACAAATGAGATTGATGAAAAATCTACAAATCTTTGTCCTCCCTGCCTGCAGAAATGGGAAACTTTGAGCCGGTCGGTCTTGCGGTTGACGCAATAAGTTCTCTGGCTACATATTCCCTGTGCATTGGTCAAAGGCCGCCGCCGCAAGGGGCTTGTCCGTCCGCCCGCTCTTCACCCCCCGCCCGAATCTGAAGAAGCCAGCGGTCAAGACGGAATAGGGAGAGTCCTTGCTTGGAAGGGCCTGTCCCCACCAGCCCTTGTAGGGAACCTCACTGTAGCACCGCCTCTTCGTAGCCGCGCCTGTTAAGGCGTGGATGCACACCACCGCTTATCCGCCTTCGTCCCGCAAGGCTGGACTACGGCGGGACAAGTCAGCGGCGGCTACAAAGCGCGAAGCGCCTGTAGTAACCGGCCTCTGGCCGGTATGGTCGCCGAATCGAGGAAAGGTTCACG
>JBAWYZ010000371.1:0-2353 GCA_037143255.1 Leptolinea sp.
ATGGTATATGCTCTCATCTGGTTGACCCCGTTTGGCTTTCAGTTGCGGGCAGTCGGATCACGCGTTTCTGTAGCTCGATATGCGGGAGCACGGGTTGAGCGAATTATTGCCTTCGTCATGGTCTTTTCGGGAGGACTGGCTGGTTTAGCCGGTATTATTGAAGTTTCTACTTATTACACCCGCTTAAAAGCCGGCATATCTCTCAGTTATGGGTTTAGTGGAATTCTGGTTGCGCTGCTCGGACGGATGAATCCATTTGGGGTTGTAATTGCGTCCATTTTCTTTGCCGGGTTGTCCATCGGAGCGCAATCAATGCATGTGGTGTATCACCTTCCGGTAGATCTGGCAAGGGTCATCCAAGCGATTGTTGTGCTATCTGTTCTGGCCGTTGATTCTTTGATCCGCAGGAGGTTCCCAGAATGGACTGGAGCCTGATTCTCAATCAATCTTTCCTCATTTCGATGTTGACTACGGGTATTACCCTGGCTATTCCGGTCTTAATCGCTGTATTGGGTGATCTCATCACAGAAAGTTCTGGAACGCTCAATCTGGGTCTGGAAGGATTTATGGCGGTAGGAGCAGTCAGTGGTTTTATGACCAGTTACTACGTCCAGAATCAGGGCGGAGCATTGGCCCCATGGAGCCCGTGGCTAGGGTTATTGATGGGACTTGTCGTAGGAATTGTGATGGGCTTGTTGATGGGCTTCCTCGTCATTACATTAAAAGCGGATCAGGTTATTAGCGGGATTACCTTGGTGGTTTTTGGTTTGGGGCTGTCTAACTACATTTACCGCCAAGCATTTACAACTTTATCAGAACGCTTAAATTCGTTTGATCCCATCAATATTCCGGGGCTCAGCAGTATTCCCATTCTTGGGGACTTACTCTTTAAATTCGACCCAACCGTCTATTTGGCGCTGTTTTTGGTCATTGCAGTCTGGTTTTTTCTATTTCGCACCACCTGGGGTCAAAAGATCCGAGCAGTCGGTGAGAACCCGGGCGCGGCAGAGACCTCTGGGATTAATGTAAACCTTACCCGTTATGCTGCTCTTATTATCGGCTCGGCGCTTGTTGGCCTTGCCGGTGCTGTATTGACAGTTGCACAATTGGGTTTGTTTGTAGAAAATGTGACTGCCGGCAAAGGTTGGATTGCGGTGGCGCTTGTTATTTTCGCCCGCTGGCGCAGTCCAAAACTGGCGCTCATTGGCGCTGTACTGTTTGGTATGGCTGATTCTATCCAGTATCGTATTCAGGCCCTTCTTCAGATCGCGAAAGGCGCGCAAACCGTACCCTATGAATTCTTGCTGATGTTCCCTTACATACTTACAATCATTGTGCTGCTATACCGCACTAAACTAATTGACCGGCCTGCAGCTTTAGGCGAAGCTTATGATCGAAAATAAATTTCAATTTCAGGAATTAATCGCATGACTTCGATTCTTTTAGAGAATATTGACACCCTCCTCACCTTTGATGAAGAACGCCGTGTGCTAAAAAACGCCTGGATATTAATTCAGGACCAGCACATCGTCTCGCTTGGCCTCATGGGCGCTGAGCCGGGCACAGCCGACAAGGTAGTAGACCTTTCCGGCTGTCTGGTTCTACCCGGCCTAATCAACACGCACCATCATCTTTTTCAAAGTATGCTGCGCAATATTCCCTGTATGCAAAACGCCTCGCTGTTCGATTGGCTGCATGATCTTTACCTATTGATGAGCGAGGTAACCGACGAAGATCAGTATGTAGCTTCATTAACTGCTCAAGCCGAGTTACTGCTTTCAGGCTGCACCACAAACGTGGAACACAACTACTTAAAAGTCAACGATATGCAGTTTGACACCTCCATCAAGGCCGCACAAGATATTGGCATCCGCTTTCATCTCGCTCGTGGCAGTTTCTCCATCGGGCAGAGTCAGGGCGGCCTGCCGCCAGACCATATTGTCGAAAAAGAAGACGATATTTTGGCCGACACAGAGAGGTTGATCAAAACTTATCACAATTCCAACCCGCTGGCTATGGTGCGCATCGACAATGCTCCCTGCTCACCCTTCTCAGTCACCCCACACTTGATGCACGAAAGTATCGCCCTTGCCCGCCAATATGGAGTTGGCAACCATACTCATTTGGCCGAATCACCGGACGACGAAAAGTACATGCACGAGGTTTATGGCAAAAGTTCTGTCGAGGTCGCCGAGGATTGGGGCTGGACCGGTGAGGATGTCTGGTACGCACACGCCGTGCAGCTTAACGAAACCGATATGGACATCATGGCCCGTACAAAAACCTGTGTTGCACACTGTCCTAGTTCAAACCTGTATCTGGCTTCGGGTATCTGCCGGGTCACCGAGCTGCT
>JBAWYZ010000372.1:0-2337 GCA_037143255.1 Leptolinea sp.
ATACAAAACTCCCCCAATCACGCTATCTAGTTTTTCTAGCCTATTCCATTAATAATATTCCTTTATGTATTCATACGCCCGGTTAAATAAATCTTCATCTTTTATCTGATATTTAACCCAGATAATCTTTCTCAATTCTCTTTTGACTTCCCGCTCCCCCAGGGTTGAGTCCTGCCAGCCATCGAAACGAACATACTTTACAATGTTGTCTATATCATTCACAATCCGTTCTACAACAGCTGGGGTCTGGTCGGTTTTCATTTCCAGGAATAACTCTGTCAAGGCTGCCCTGGCCGTTTTTATCTGAACAATGGTATCCGTCTGTTTTTCAGCCTGCAAAGTATCTCTGGCTAACTGACACAGTTCTTTAATAAACTCAATACTGCTGACCAACCCTTTTTCGGCTCGAACCCGCAGCGCTTCCAATCTTTCACTGAGTTGGAAAAATGTCGGATCGCCATCGTGAATACCCAGGCGTCCTTTCAATATTTTCAAGACCCGTTGCGCTTCCCGCGGGTCTTTGTGATTCATTAAATCATCAATGACGCTGGCATCCAGAACCATTTCTTCCATTTCATGGCTGATGCCAGTAACATGTACGTTTTCATGAATCAACTTTGTAGTTTGAGCGCCCAGGGCGTGCCATAATAACCTTCCGGCATCATCCGAAGAAGGTTTTACTGAAAGATAAACCTGGGACAGCCATTGGTAATCTTTTTGATACGGGTTTAATACTTCATCAGGCGAGAGTGATTCCCACAGATTAGACAAATTATGAAAATCTTTCGCAAAGAGGTCTCTTTTTTCGTTAGAATTGATACAATCCTGGGCAGCTTGCAAACCGTCAAACCCAACCAGGGAGCGGTCTACACCGGAAAAGTGGGACAGGCTTTTCTCAATAAATGTTGGCAATTTATCTTTTAGCTCTTGCAGGTTGGTAATAACCTGTCGGACGGTCTCTTCATCAAACGCCAATGCTTGTGCTGTATCATCGAACACGCCAAAGTAATCTACAATGCGGCCAAAAGTTTTATTGGGAAACAGACGGTTGGTGCGGCAAATCGCTTGCAGTAGGGTATGGTCTTTCAGGGATTTATCCAGGTACATGGTTTGCAGGATGGGTGAATCAAACCCGGTTAACAGTTTAGCGGTAACGATCAGGAAAACAAGATCCGTATCAGGGTCATTGAATTCCTCCACCACTTTTTCCTGCTGATCTCTATCCATTCCCCAGCGCTTTTTGAATTCAAAATCATCATTTGCGGTCGTACTGATGACAACCTTGCTGGCTTCATCCGCTAATAATTTATTAAGCTCTTCCTTATATTGCACACAGGCCAGGCGATCAGGCGTGACAATCATCGCCTTGAATCCCTCAGGTTTAACATGCTTTTGGTAATGTTCAACAATATCCCTGACGATTTGACTCACCCGCTCCGGTGTTTTCAAAAAGACTGCCATACTGGCCGCTTTCTGGCTTAGCCGATTGCGGTCTTCTTCGCAAAGGTCATTGGCCAATTCCTGGAAAGCAATATCCAGGTTTTCTTTATCAATGTGGTAATCCGGCAGGCGGGGTTCAAAATGAAGCGGTAATGTGGCGTTATCCCGAATACTCTCTTGAAATGTGTAACGGCTCAAATAACCGTTGGCATCTTCCAGCGCGCCGAACGCCCAGAATGTATTTTTATCCGCCCGGTTGATGGGTGTGCCGGTCAGACCGAATAAGAAGGCATTGGGTAAAGCCATGCGCATTTTCCTGCCCAGGTCACCCTCCTGGGTACGGTGGGCTTCATCTACCATGACGATGATGTTCTCTCGGGTGTTCATATCCGGAGTTGCATCTTTGAATTTGTGGATCATGGTGATGATGATTTTGCGACTGTCTTTCTCCAGGTAATCATGAAGTTCTTTAATGTTATCGGTGGTGACCATGTTAGGCACATCCGCCGAGTTAAAGGTGGCAGTGATTTGCGAATCCAGATCAATTCGGTCAACCACAATGAGGACGGTGGGGTTGAATAGTTCCTGGTTTTTGCGCAGTTTTTGCGCGGCAAACAGCATAAGCAGTGATTTGCCAGAACCCTGAAAATGCCAGATCAATCCCTTTTTGATCTTACCTTCCACAACCCGTTCGACAATCGCATTGCCGCCTTCATATTGCTGGTAACGGCAAACCACCTTGATTTTTTTCTTTTTATTATCCGTGGCATAGATGGTGAAATATTGCAAAATATCCAGCAGGGTGGAAGGTTTTAACAAATGGGTCAGTTCACCGGCGACGTCTTGCAAACCCACAAAGTGACTGATTTCATCCGGCTCGTTTTCCAACCGCCAGGG
>JBAWYZ010000373.1:0-2318 GCA_037143255.1 Leptolinea sp.
CATTATATAATCTTGTTTTATTATTCAGCCTCTTACTCATCAGAAAAAACCATGCCCAATTCCTTCCTCGGAATCATCTTTGGAATGACCTCCGCCCTTGTGTGGGGCGCCGGCGACTTTGCTGGTGGCTATGCCACCCGAAAACAAAGCCAATATCAGGTGTTGGCGCTTGCGGCATTCTCTGGTCTGGCTTTCCTGACAGTTGCTGAAATCTTTCTGCAGGAATCCTTTCCATCCAATAGGGGAATCCTTTTTTCCGTACTGGGAGGTTTCTCTGGCGCCCTTGGGATAGCCGCATTTTACCGGGCATTGGCCACTGGGAATGCCGCCGTAGTTGCCCCCACCGCCGCAGTCATCGGCACAATTCTGCCGGTTCTCTTCAGCGCCGTGTTTGAAGGTCTTCCGACTCCAACCAAACTGTGCGGGTTTGGTCTGGCAGTCCTCGGTATCTGGCTGGTTTCAACCAATTCAACCCATAATTCGGCTTCCCTTACGGGATTCGCGCTGGCATCCTTCGCAGGTATTGGATTTGGCGGATTTATGATCTTTCTTGGAAATGTGGATCATGGGAAAATCTTGACGCCCTTGTTGATTGCCCGCAGTATTGCCCTGCTGACCGGGTTGGCATTGGTCAAAGCCAACCGCCTGCCTATACCCTCCTTGAAGTCCAATTTGGTTGCTTTGGTTTGCGGGGTACTGGACACAGGTGGTAATTTGTTTTTTGTTCTGGCCAAACAATACACCCGATTGGATGTAGCGGCGGTACTTTCATCGCTGGGACCGGCTGTTACTGTGATAATTGCTACTCTTGTGTTGAAGGATCCAGTTTCCGGCAGGCAGTGGATCGGTGTCTTAACTTGCCTGGCATCTGTGGCAATGATCACAGTATAGTTATCCGGCAAAAATTTCATAAATATTAACAAAAATCCTATACACAAGACCTTGAATTCCTTTTTACCTTGATGTATTATTGTGATACTTACCGACCGGTCGGTAAGTATCACAAATAGAGGTGAAATGAATGACTGACAAAAAACGCAATCAAATATTAATGGTTCTTTTCTTCGGCGTGCTGATGGGCGCGCTGGATATTGCCATCGTTGGGCCGGCTATGCCGGTAATCCGCGAAAAGTTCGGTTTGACTGAACGCATGGGTTCATGGATATTCGGCATTTATGTGCTTTTCAATTTGATTGGCACACCGTTAATGGCCAAGCTTTCCGATCTGTTTGGTCGACGGAATATTTATATTCTGGATATTTTACTTTTCGCCCTCGGTTCGCTCATTACCGCCACTGCTGTTCCCCCAACACTCTGGGTGCTGTTGGCTGGTCGTGGATTGCAGGGACTTGGCGCCGGGGGTATCTTCCCGGTGGCCAGCGCAGTAATTGGGGATACCTTCCCTACCGAAAAGCGTGGTTCAGCTCTCGGACTAATCGGGGCGGTCTTTGGGATCGCTTTTCTATTCGGCCCTTTGCTGGGCAGCGGGATTTTAAAAATCGCCTCCTGGAACTGGCTATTCCTGATCAACTTGCCCATTGCGGTGGTAATCGTGGTGCTGGCATTCCGTATTTTGCCTAATACCCGTCCGCAAACTACCGGACACTTTGACTGGGTCGGCATGGGACTGTTGGCGATCTTGCTAGCGTCCCTGGCATACGGCATCAACCAGATCGAAACCGTCCATTTCTTTAACAGTTTAGTGAGTCCACAGGTTTGGCCGTTCCTACTGGTATTTGTCACATGTTTAATTTTGCTCATCAATGTAGAAACGAAATCTTCCAGCCCGCTTCTTCCTCCCCGCCTTTTTGGCCGCCGCCAATTGACTCTGACCTATATCCTCTCTGCGGCTGCCGGCATTGGTGAAGTCTCCATGGTCTTCATCCCCGAAATGGTACGGAAAAGCTTGAACATTCAAGACCCAGCCACCGCCGGTTTAATGATGATGCCAGTCATCCTGGCCATGGCCGTCGGCTCGCCCATGGCCGGACGTTTCCTGGATAAACTGGGATCAAAATCTGTCATTCTCACCGGAACGGCAGTGATGACCATTGGCATGATCCTGATGAGCATCCTTTCAACAAGTATGGTCGGGTTCGTCATTTCCAGCATCCTGATCGGCATTGGCCTATCCGCCTTGCTTGGCGCGCCCATCCGCTATATCATGTTGAATGAATCCAGCCAGGCAGACCGATCTGTGGCGCAGGGAGTGGCTGCCTTGTTCACCAGTACCGGTCAATTGCTTAGCGGCGCTCTGGTAGGCGCTATAGCCGCCAGCAGCGGGTACCCTGGAGCTTTTCTGGTGATCGGCATTATGG
>JBAWYZ010000374.1:0-2308 GCA_037143255.1 Leptolinea sp.
CGTTGGGATATCTCACACCTGTTGAATTTGAAGCTGCTTACTGGCTACTTCAAAATCAAGAAGGATACCCCTTAGAATAGCTAAAAATGTGTCCAAGATTATGGGTCCACTACTATCTTTACCGAGCGTCTCTGGCGATCGGTGAAGTACGAGGAGGTATTTTTTTATGACTAAGTTTTTCCAAAAGAAGCTCGCCAGGGGCTAACACGGCACATGGATTTCTATAACTATGAGCGACCTCATCAATCCCTGAATTACCATACTCCAGCCGAAATGTATTATAATCAAGTCAAGCTACAAGATACTTTGATAAATTAAGAAAGGAGAAACTCTCTTAAAACCACCTTTTTTATTGTCCGAACAAAGGGATCCACCATAATGCAACTGGGACATCTGCAAGAATTACAGGACAATTTGCGAGAAGTTGAGGAAGAGACTCAATCTAACTTTTCCCAATTTGAGGGAAATATCCACTTACTGGACTCCATCCCTGGCCTTGGCACAACCGCTGCTTATAGCATTCTCGTAGAAATTGGCCAAGATATGTCAACTTTTCCAATGGCACAACACATCTGTGCTTGAGCAGGCTGGCTCCAGGCAGCTACGAAAGTGGAGGCAAAAAGAAAAAGCAAAGAGTGACCAAGGGTAATAATTACCTAAAATCCATCCTTTGCGAAGTTGCCTGGGTTGTTGCTAGAAATAAAAAATTGTGCCCGTCTTGCTGGTATTGGCGTCTAAAGCAGCGGACAGATGCCAAACTGGCAATTGTTGCTTTGACGCGTAAGTTATTGGTGATTATTTACACAATGATAAAGTCTAACACTTTTTATGATGAACAAAAATTCCTGGAACGCAAGGAGATAGTTAATCAAAGACGCATAAAGCGAATGGTGAATGAACTGACCGGCTTGGGTTTTTCCGTTTCCTTTGCCGCCTAAACGTTTTCTATTTTCGTAGCAAGGGATCTAAAACAAGAGAACACCATATTGGTGGCACGAATGCGAATATTGGAAGATCAAATAGCCAAGAAAAGACCAAACAGTGGGAAACCACCATCGAGCGATGGGTGGAGTAAGCCATCGTTCAAGAGCTTACGCAAACGGAGTGGCAAGAAAAGCGGTGGACAATTGGGACATAAAGGGCACACGGTGGAAGCAGTAAAGGATCCGAAGTATATCATTATACATACGGTAGATGAATGCGAATACTGTCACGCATCGTTGGAAGAAATGAGTGTGAGCGGATATGACAATCGCCAAGTATTTGATATACCCAAGGTGCAGATAGATGTGACCGAACACCGGGCAGATATGAAGACCTGCCCACAATGTGGGAAGGTAAACAAAGGTATCTTCTCCGCGGATGTAACGCAGCGAGTGCAATATGGGGCGGGGATCAAAGCGCTGGTGATGTAATTTAACCAGTATCACCATATACCCCTGGAACGGGTGGTAGAAATACTTGAGGAACTGTATGGGCACACCATAGCGGAAGGTACCTTAATGCAGGCATGTCATGAAGTTAGCGAGGAGGTCGAACCAGTTAAGGAGGCAGTCAAGCGGCATCTGGCAGAGAAGGAAGAAGTGGTAAATTTCGATGAAACCGGGGCACGCGTCGAGGGCAAACTGAGTTGGCTGCATTCAGCGAGCACAAAGCGGCTCACATACTATGAGATGCACACCAAGCGCGGGAAAGAAGCCACAGATGCGATAGGAATCTTACCAAATCTGAAAGGGCGCGCTATACACGATGGGTGGAAGCCCTATTTCAAGTACCGCTCATTGCGCTCCGATTGGACATGGATTATGCAATGCCCATCATTTACGCCGCTTGAAGTTTCTGGAAGAATGCTACCCACAAGAGTGGGTAACTGAGATAGCTGATCTACTCGTGGAAATGAAAGACGCCGTGGATGCTGCCAAAGATGCATCCCAGCCGTGCTTATCTCTAGAGCAGCTTGCTATTTTTGAAAGGCGCTACGATGTTCTGGTAACACAAGGATTACAGGCGAATGTACCGGCGGAACGGGAGAAAGATCAACCGAAAAAACGAGGACGGATCAAGCAAAGTCCAGCCAAGAACCTACTGGATGAGTTCAAGGTTCACAAGGAATTTGTACTGGCTTTTATGTACGATTTCAAGGTGCCATTTGACAACAATCAGGCGGAACGAGATATCCGAATGATGAAAGTGAAGCAAAAAGTATCCGGTTGTTTTCGATCAATCGAAGGCGCTGATGTTTTTTGCCAGATTCGAGGTTATATCTCGACTGCACGCAAGAATGACCAACGCGTTTTGAATGTCCTCC
>JBAWYZ010000375.1:0-2296 GCA_037143255.1 Leptolinea sp.
TTGTAAATATTATTATTCGTGGATTAAATCTTCTGTCTCCCAGATGGTGGCACGCCAAGCCGCTAAGACACTAAGTATATATTGGTATTTGAATCAATTTATTATCTGTGTCATCTGTGAAATCTGTGGATTGAATCTTCTTTTCCAGGATAATGGCACGCAAAGCCGCTAAGACGCTAAGAGACTGTCTGAGAACTTAACAGAAATAGACACCAGAACGTGATTTTGTCATTCTGAAGGAGCGGAATATACGAAGAACTCGATTATATTAGCCAAAAAGCGACTGAAGAATCTCCCTTTTCTCATGGAATCCTGTCATTTTGAGAGTAAAAAACGTTCTAAGACAGTCTCTAAGGATATATTGGCATTTGAATCCATTTTATTATCTGTGTCATCTGTGTCATCTGTGGATTAAATCTTCTTTTCCAGGATAATGGCACGCAAAGCGGCTAAAGATTTATTGGCATTCGTATCTATTTACATCTGCGTAATCTGTGAAATCTGTGGATATCTGTGGTTCAGACTTCTTATGCACGCTAAGCCATATACGATTATGATATAATTAAATAAACAAAAAATACAACACATCAGGTCTGGAGCGATGGCAGAACACGATCAAAGCTACAAACAATTCTTCTCCAACCCGCGCATGGTCGAAGACCTTTTGCGCGGCTACGTCAAGCAGGACTGGATAAAACGGGTTGATTTCTCCACCCTCGAACGTGTCCCCGCTAGTTTCGTCAGCGATGACCTCAAACAGCGTGTGGAAGACATGATCTGGCGGGTACGTTTGGACGATGGCTGGCTGTACATTTACATTCTGCTAGAGTTTCAATTCACTGTTGACCGCTTCATGGTAGTGCGCATGTTGACCTACATAGGGCTGCTCTACCAGGATTTGATAAAGAGGAGACAGGTGAAAGAAGGCGAATTCCTGCCGCCGGTTTTACCGCTGGTACTTTACAATGGGCGCACCCCGTGGAAAGCACCGTTGGATTTGGAGAAGCTGGTTGCTCCTGCGCCAGGTAAGCTAAAGGAGGCAGGCGAATCTGCGCTATCTACTGATCGATGAACGGCGTTTGCAGGCTTCACAGTTAGAACTAGAGCGAAACCTGGCGTCAGTCCTGTTTGCATTGGAGAACAGTCGTGATCCGCAGGAGATGGAGCGGGCGGTGTCGCTCTTGGTGGATTGGCTGGTAGAGCCGGACTTTAATGAACTGCGCCGGGCATTTTTTTGTGGCTCAGCCGGGTGTTTTTACCGGTTCACTTTCCCGGGATAGACTTCAGCAAGATCGATGAGTTGAGTGAGGTGAAGAATATGTTAGCAGAAAGAGTAATTGAGTGGACAGAAGAGTGGAAACAGCAGGGATTACAGCAAGGGTTACAGGAAGGGTTACAGCAAGGACTGCAGCAAGGTATCCTGCAAACCCGCCGAGAAGTCGTATTAGATGTTCTCAATGACCGCTTTGGCTCAGCGCCCCAAGAAATTGTAGATAAGCTACAAGCCATCGAAGATCCTATCCGCTTGAAAACTCTTCACCACAAAGCGATCCAAATCCCTTCTATTGAGGATTTTATCGAACTGCTCAAATAGACTGCACGCTCAAAAAGCATGCAGTCGTATTCCTTTTTGGTTTACAGGGGCGTGTCACATAATTGCCAACCAATTGATGAAGGATCGCCTAACAAATCCAGAAGTGGGCGTCCAATCAAAGCAGTCGATGACAACAGACCTTCTATATCTTGTGTGCTTAAAAACTACTGATGACTACTTACCCCAATAGGGTAAGAGCTTATCGAAAATTCACCAAAATTAAGATGCAGCCTGAAGTCACCTCCCAATTATTAGACATAAACCAACGATTCTACGAATCCTTTGGGCAATCCTTCTCCGCCACGCGCCAGCGGGTCCAACCCGGTGTACGCCGCGTCCTGGGGTTGATCTCGCCTCAGGCGCGGGTGCTGGATTTGGGATGCGGCAATGGCTTCGCAGCCCAGGTATTGAACCAGAATCAATTTGCAGGGATTTATGACGGCATCGACTCGAGCGCACCTTTGCTGCAAGAAGCCGATCACACCTCCGCTAATGTCCACTTCTTTCAGGCTGACCTCGCCTCTGCAGACTGGGAAGCGTGCTTACCCACTGGAAAATATGATCCGATTCTGTCCTTTGCAGTGATCCATCATTTACCGGGGATTGACCTGCGGCGCGCCTTCCTCTTGCGTTTGCGGACTCTTTTGGAACCAGGCGGCATCTTCATCCACTCCCACTGGCAATTCCTCAACAGCCAGCGTC
>JBAWYZ010000376.1:0-2291 GCA_037143255.1 Leptolinea sp.
CCAAAAAAGAGAGGAGATGGCTTTTACCCGAGCCAAATTCAGCCTGTACCCAATATCCTTGCCCCACAGGTGCATCCTTGCGGGCAGGGTCATAAGGAGCCGATAATTGGCGAAAAAAGTCGACCAGGAATGATCTTACAGGATCGATTAAAAATTCTTCGACGGTGCGTGTTTCGGCAAGGCGCGTTCCACGCGCGAGCTGACGGTCCTCTTCTGAGCCCTGGTTGGACCAAATATGCTGTTCGACGACATAAACGCTGATAATATCGTTTGGAATGGAAGTGATCTCATCTAATGGTTTACGGCGAAATAAATTCATGGTCGGGTTATTCGTCATCGGTCAACTCCCATAAATGATTGGCGGTGATTAACTGGGGCGGTAAAGAACGGTGGAAACGAGGGTTAGCCTCGCTAAAGATGATCGTATGGTCGGCGCGTTTTTCGCCCGGGATAAGCAGCAGAATATGACATTGGTTTGTTGCCCTGGCGCGAATGACTTGCAGATCAAGGTTATAAGCAAACAACAACTCTAGTTGCTTTAAGATCAGGAATTTATTCTGTTCAAGTAATTCTTGTAAGAGCAGGTCAAATTCTTGGTTTAAGCGGCGCTGTACAGTTTGCGGGAGACGGGCTTCATTCTGCACCAGGCTGCGCAGGTCTTCATCTCCAATTCTTCCGAGAAGCGCCTGGTTAAGATTGACTGGTATTGGAAAAGAACTCCCATCCAAATGACGAGCTTGCGGCAGGTCCTTTTGCTCGAAATGCTTCAAGCTCCCATAGGCTCCAAGTATTCCGTATAAGTGACGTCCAATCCCAATCTGGACATTCTCGCGGATCATGCCAACAATGCTTGGACCTGTTTGCTTCATAAATCTTTCGCCCCTCCAGACTCATTTGAAATATCTTCCCCGGATGCGTCGCGCAGCGCCATTTCCTTCGAGTGGATTGTTTCGAAAAATAGATGCAAAGCCGTGGGTTGGTCAACTGCCAACGCAAATTGCTTGACGGAATCTATTTCGGATACCCTGGAAAGAATACCCATATCTCTCAAATTATAAAGTTGGCGCCGAATCCATTCTCGATCCCAGAGCAGCCAGGTATGTACAGGACATTGGTAGAGTGAGTCGTATGAATAAATGCCGGGTTGAGGATATTCGCAGGTTAAGATATATAGAAATCCCGCAAGAGACCCTGGATGGAGATGAAAATGCAGGTTATTGCCAACTTCCGACCCAACAGACAATAAAGCATAAGTATTGGCAATCGAGCGTAGTATTTTATTCTGGGAAGAGGCGATCACATCCGGCAGATAGCGAAGAACGAAATCACGGATTTGTTCCCGGTCAACTCGTCCAATCGGCAGGGCAGGATATATTAATTCCTCGGCAACCCTGGCTGCGATCGGTTCCGCCTTAAGAACATGATAAAAGAGGGCTGGCTTTAATTGCTCGGGCGTACACGTCGAAGCATAATAAGTTAAGGGAGTGTCCAATCTGCCTTGCAGGTAGAAACGCTCAATGATGTTATTAGCTCGGCGGAGACGGGTTTCCCTTGCATTATAAGGAAGGTTGTCATAGAGAAATTGCTTGAATTCCTCAATTGTCTTGAACTCCGCTGCTTTAGGAATAAAAAGAAGTGAATTGGCGATTTCGTCATTCGTAAACACGCGTATCCCGCGCTCTTTTTTCGCAGACGATTTTGCTTTGGTCTTCTTGATCTTGGAGTCAGCAGCGAATAGAGATAACTGATTAGTTGATTGTTGCGTGGATTCTGTCATATCACCTTGAGTCTGGCAAACCATTCTGATCACCTGAAGAAAAGTCAGCGTGGCATCCCCAATCCCTTCCACAGTCAGTAACGCATCCGCGGGTGCTGTTAGAACAGCAGCAATTCCACCGAAACGATCGAACAACGCCTGGGCTATCGGGGCAACATCCTTTCTGGGGATGCCATAGGTCAAAAGCAGTTCCAATCGATCAATTTCAGAAAGGGAGTTTGGCAGCTTGGTAAAGCGCGCCCGCAGACGCTCTCGGTGTCCTTCAGTATCATTCATGAAAAGTCCAACCCTCCCGGATCAGCTTTTTTACCATCAAAGTTAGCCTGCCCAGCGACCCACATCAGCAAAGTCGCCCGATGAAACCGCCAATGTCTGCCAACTTTTTGAGCTGGTATCTTTTTCTGTTGCGCCAGTTTATATACAGATGAACGGGGAATTCTGAGCAGCTCAGCGGCTTCATCAATGGTAAGAATATCATTTTCTCTATTATCCATCGGAATACCCTCATCCTTTC
>JBAWYZ010000377.1:0-2288 GCA_037143255.1 Leptolinea sp.
CCATCTTTTTGTTGGGCAGAAAGCCTTGCAATATACTTCCGCCCTTTTTTGCGGTGCATGTCCCAGGCAAAACCGCAGGTGAGTAGGAAAGCTTCGCGCCACCAGGTGTCAGGGATATGTTTCTCCAATTCTTCCGTCCACCCCAGCTCTTCATCCATAACGATACAGCGAGCTGACAGAAACTCTTGAAAGGTGAGATGGATGAATTGAAATAGTTCAGCACGTTCCTCAAACAACCCGCCGCGGCTGCGCACAGCCAGAATGAACTGATCAATTTGTTGCGCTTTCATGGGTGGATCCATTTCTTCGGCAAGCGTACGACGCACAAATTCCTCCGGCACAGCCGCACCGCCTTCACCATTGGTATGCATTTGCAGCGCCAGGGTCTGCAGCCATTCGCGTTGTTCTTCCGGTTCTCCACCCCAGGCTCTGACCAGTTCATCACGGCTTTCATCTTCGCTCACATACTGCGCATTCAAAACGACCTTCACCGCTGCTTCATAGAGACGAGCCCGCTCGCGGGGCAGTTTCGTCTCAGTCCATTTCACACTCACCACCATGGTCACCATCAGAGGACTATTGATGAGTGGAGGAACGCCGCGTTCTCTGTAACGCCGGTTAATCTCCTCAATTTCTCGCAGGATGTTCTCTGTTTGGTTTTCAACGTCCGCCGGGTAAAGCTTAATGCACCAGTTTTTCACCAGGGAACGAGTCTGTTCTTCGTCAATCGCCTGCACATCCAGGCGGATAAAATCCGTGCTAAATACTGCATCGCCGCCATATCCGGCTTCACGGGCAGTTACCAGGATGGCATTATTGGGATAAAGAGCGGTAATCCGCTCAATTTGCTCGCAGACCCGTGCCCGCTCTTTGCGATTCACTACCTCATCCAACCCGTCAAGCATCAACAGGCAGCCCCCGGCAGAGAGCAAGCTGTGGAAGAAATCGTTTAATTCTTGCAAGTCCATGTTCAAGGACAACGAGCGTCCCAGTTCCCAGGGAATGAAACCCGCAATTGTACCGGCGCGCGGATTATCCAGACGGTAACCAACTTTCTGAAGGCAATCATTCTTATATTGCTGGTAGGAACGCAGGGAGACCACAACCGGAATAAATCCATTGGCACCTACCGGCAAATTGAAGGGTAGGGTGAGTATTTTCTTCGCTGAGGAAGATACGAGCAAGCCATGTGCTGCCTTTGCCAGATTCACCGCTAGATAATCCACGATCGTACTTTTACCGCTGCCCGCCCCACCAATAACCGCCAGTCGTTTGCCAACGCAAAGTAAATCAGGAAGTTGGACATCATCCCCCTTGGCGCGAATTTCTTCCACTGCCTTTAAATAGGAGCGGCGACGTTTAACATCGTCTTCTTCATCGCCAATAAACTCTTCTATCTCCTCACGCTTGGGAGAACGAAAAACTTTAAACGAGAGTGGTGCAAAAATATCCGTCAGATCACTGCGGGGATTACCTCCGCCACTTCTCATTGAACCATCCCCAAATAAGCGCGCCCGATTATAAAGAGAACTTACGCCTTCCAGATAGCCCTTCAGGAAAGAATTGAATGAAGCCTCATCCAGAGCGCCTTCCCGCTGACGATAGAATTGATAGATATTGACAATATTTACCGTTTCGGCTTCGATCAACGGCCGGAATATTTCTAAATTACCCATCCGTTGTAACTCCTCACGCAAAGTGCTCCGCAGCCATTCTTGATCGAACTCTGTCAGCGACATCTCGCGCGCCAGACTGACCGCATTCAATTTGAGTAAAATTTCATCCAGCGCTTGGCGGATTTTAGGATCACTTATGCTGTCTTGCCTGATCTTTTCGACAAGCTTTTCATCAGAGAACTGTTTCTCTCTCAATTTCCAGATATAACTGGAAAGCAAATTAGCGCCCTGAGCTGAGATAATCAATGCCAACGTATTTGAAATAGAAGCTTCTACCCCGCTTGCAGTAGCGACTTGATATAAAGGAATCATTGCCGCTGCGGCAAGCAAGGCATAAGGCGATTCTTTCGCCACGCGTTGTGCCTTCTTCGCCAGTTCCGGCAGGGCTTGTTTTAGTTACGTCTTCCAATCATCCAGGGTGAAAGCCATAAGACCTCCGCTCAATCATCAACTTTAGTTGGGTTGAATTGTTTTTTGAAACTTCTGACCTCCAAATTTTATCACAAATGCGGAATAAGAGATTTCCCGATTTTCCGAAAAAGTAGGGGAGACGGAGATTGAATCAATCATTCTCGATCGCCAATAAGGATTAGATCAACAACACACCTCACC
>JBAWYZ010000378.1:0-2275 GCA_037143255.1 Leptolinea sp.
CTTGCGGAAGCAGCAGCCACCACGGGATGATGTTCCGGTTCCATGCATTCACTATCACTTCTACCGGCTTCGGCTGCTGTTCCTTCGCCGAGTTATTAAGGCGAGTAGACGGAGTGCTCGATCGCATTATCCCCTTTTTTGCTTAAATTTCTTCCTGTTCGTACTGTTTGATGATTTTTAAGTAATACTCGCTGAATCCCACTGGTGTCTTAGCTACAGAATTTTTGTAACCCTGAATGATTCCCTCTCGCATGGACTCCGGGAGAACCCGCTCTGAGAGTGGATAGAGGATGTCGTTCTCCTTGCTGATATGGTCACGCAGCAGGGCGGCATAACCCAAGGCATTATCGGCGATTATCTGATAGATATCTGTGCGACCTATCTGAACCTCCTGCACCGCTGCTTCCATGGCACGGACATAACCGCGCCCCTGATCATGTTCCATCAACATGGCGGCCACCGGACTATTTTCTTTTGGCATGCCGTTTTCAACTAGTGCCTTGAACAGAATATCTTCTTCTTTGGCATGGTGAAAGCTATCGGCATAGTTCCTGATGAAGTCAACGCCATCGAGATAAAATTGCCAGTTGAGATAGCTTCCTACCGCAGTCATTGGTGCATTTTTCTCAAGCAGTGCGATCATCCTCAGGATCAGATGGTGTTCTTCCACTAATACCTGGGTAATGTCTGTTTTCATCAGTTTCTCCGATTTCCGTCGATGCCTATTATGAAGGTTTCAAGTGGAACTTCCCGGCCACTTTTCTGGATCGCTTCTGCAACCATGATCTGTAGGCCTCGGCAGCAGGGTACTTCCATGATGGCCACTGTTACGCGGGGCGTTTTGTTTGTCTGAATAATCTGGGCAAGCTTGTCTACATATGCTGTGGTATCATCCAGCTTGGGACAGGCAATTGCAAGGGCTTTGCCCTTCAGCAGATCGGCGTGCATATTCCCCATAGCAAATGCGACACAGTCGGCGCATACCAAAAGCTCCGCATCTTTAAAATAGGGTGCAGTTGGCGGCACCAGATGAAGTTGCACCGGCCACTGGCGAAGTTCAGAGGGTGCCTTGACGTTACTCTTTTCCTCAGTTTCATTCCGTTCGATTACTTGTGCCATGCTGCCTGGGCAGCCACATCCAAGATTTCCCATGATTCATACTCCTTTCGTTTTTAAATAATCGTTTATTTCCTGTTCGATCTTCGCCTCATCTTCTTTGGAAAGCCCGTGGATGGAGACCACATCTTTGAGCAGACATATGCCCACCTTGCAGGTAATGCAGGCGATGTCATAACGGGCAAGGATGTCGCCGATTTCAGGGTATGTTTTTATGACGTCCTGGATAGCCCAGTTTCCCAAGTCATTGCTGAATTCCATGTTTATCTCCTCTCTCTGATGATTACAGAATACAGCACTGGGAACCGAAAAGTATGATGGAGGTCAAGAAAATCGTGATTTCTGGCGGTAAGGGCAAGATGATAGTAAAGTCAACTCATCCCTATATTCTGGATGGTTATGTACAGCAGTAATTGGAGAGGCCTGGGCGACTAGAATGTTCCCAACTGGATGAGGTTTGTGGAAGTGGTATAATCTGAATCGTTTGGGTCTGAGTTAGAAAAATGCAGGAAGTGCAGATTATGATTGCACGGGTCATGATACTAATCTTGTACCTCCCCATCATGCAGCATAATTGAAAGAAAACCCATCACACCCCCAACGAAGCTTCCAGCTCGCGAAAGGCGGTGGCGTGGCGAAGCAGCCCAGAAATCAGAGCAGCCATTCAGTCAGCTCACCACCCCCTTTCTGGCACCGTTCCAGGATATCGTATACTCGTCGCGTTCGGCCATGATCTGGGCTGACAGGCTGTAGTAGCGCATCGCCTGACCGTCATCCTGAACCAGTGCCAAGTCGGTGAGCGCACGGGCAGACGACCGTTGCCATCCTCGAACGGATGGATGGTAACAAAATGGAAATGAGCCCTTTACATAATGCTCACAAGCTCCACCTCATACGTCAGGTCCTCACCCGCCAGAGGATGGTTGGCATCAAAGGTGACCGCTGCCTCCGTTGTTTCCAACACGGCAACACCCAACTCCTCGTCGTCCTCGTTTGACAGCACCAGTTCATCGCCGACTTCCGGCACGAGATCATCAGGCAGATCTACACGCGGAACGGTAAAAACCTTCTCCTTGTCATACTCGCCAAATGCTTCCGCCGCTACAATATGAATTTTCTTTTTTTCACCGGGCGCCATACCGACAATCGCCTCATCAAC
>JBAWYZ010000379.1:0-2273 GCA_037143255.1 Leptolinea sp.
TATGAAATATCCTGATCTCTAGCAAAAGCTGGAAAGTTATTATTACTTCATGGAAAATCCAATTCTTCCGAGGCCTACCCGGCTTTTTGATGACGACCTGGAAACTTCCATCAAGAGAATGAAGGAAAGGGAGCGAATTTATCTGAAATTACCCCAAATTGATTGTGGGGTTTGCGGATCACCCACTTGCCGGGAATTTTCCGAAGATGTTGTACGGGGAGATTTTGAAATTTCTGATTGCTATTTCTTCTCGGGGGGGAAACCATAGGTCAGGTTCAATTATTACGTTAATCTAATTTATGTCTGATATTACGGAATTCTTGCAAGGTATACTGGACACCCTGCCATCCAAACCCGGTTGTTATTTAATGAAAAATACCGCCGGCGAGATCATTTACGTTGGAAAGGCTATTAATCTTCGCAACCGTGTGCGATCTTACTTCCACAATCCCGCAGAATTAGACATAAAAACCCGTCAGCTAGTACGCCACATCGTTAATATTGAATGGATTGTTGTCGGATCAGAATTGGAAGCCCTGATCCTTGAGATGAATCTAATAAAGAAACACCGTCCGCGTTACAATGTACGGCTAAAGGATGACAAGCGCTATCCCTATATAAAAGTACATTGGGTAAATCAATTTCCAAAAGTGACGGTTACTCGGCAGATGGGGAGCGATGGCTCACGCTATTTTGGCCCGTATACGAGCGTCTGGGCAGTACATCAAACCCTGGATGTATTGCGACATATATTCCCGTACTTAACCTGCGACCGTGAAATCACAGGGAAAGATCAACGACCTTGCCTGTATTATGATATTAAATTATGTTCAGGACCCTGTATCGGTGCGGTTGATCAAAATGGTTACCGCCAATTAATAGAAGACCTATGCCAGTTTTTGGAAGGGCATACAGCCCCAATCGTAACCAGGCTGCAACAGGAAATGGAACAGGCAGCCGAAGATTTGCGCTACGAGAAAGCTGCCGCCCTGAGAGACCAAATGCAGGCGATTGATAGGGTTGTTGAGAAACAGAAAGTGATCACATCCGAACAGGTCGATTCAGACGTGATTGCCATGGCCCGTGATAAAGGGGAAGCCTGTGTTCAGGTCTTCTTCATCCGCAGTGGTAAGATGATCGGCAGGGAATATTTCATTCTGGAAGGTGCTCAGGACGAACGTGATGACGAGGTTATCTCTCAATTCATAACCCAGTTCTATTCTGAAGCCGCGTACATACCCCCCCGTGTTTTTCTCCCACAGGAAATCGAAGAAGCCAATATTATCAAACAATGGTTACGCACACGCCGCAGCAGCCAAAAAGTGGAGCTGCTTGTGCCTCATACAGGGACTCCACAGGAGCTTGTACAAATGGCGGCAGAAAATGCTGTTGAGACGCTTCGTTCTCTGCGGGCACGATGGGATGCAGATACTAACCGTCAAAGCGAAGCCCTGGCAGAGCTTCAGCAGGCATTAAACCTTTCCAAACCCCCCAACCGCATCGAATGTTATGATATCTCCAACACTCAAGGCGTTGCATCAGTCGGATCGATGGTGGTATTCGAGCAAGGCGTCCCAAGTAAAAAAAATTACCGACGTTTCAACATACAGACGGTTAGTGGTCCAGATGACTTCGCCAGCATGGAAGAAACCCTGACCCGGCGATTTAAAAGATGGCAAACTATTCATGAAAAAAGTGAAGAAAACCTGCCCGGCACAAAAATTGACCCAAGTTTTGCATTACTGCCAGACTTGCTCATTGTAGACGGAGGAAAAGGTCAGCTTAGCCGGGCAGTGGCCGTGTTGGAAAAATTCAACCTGCTTGGCCGCGTTCCAGTCGTTGGTCTGGCAAAACAGCAGGAAGAATTGTTTATTCCCGGAAAAAACGATTCCCTACAATTGCCCAACCATTCCCAGGCTTTTTATCTGCTCCAGCGGATACGCGATGAAGCCCACCGCTTTGCGATAACTGCTCATCGCAAACTGCGCAACAAAACAGGGCTTGCTTCACGACTTGATTCCATCCCTGGAATTGGCCCAACCCGCCGGCGGGCATTGCTGCATAAGTTTGGATCATTGGATGGTATCCAAAATGCCAGCCTGGACGAATTGAAATGCATATCCGGGATTACTGAAGAAATTGCGCGAGCCCTTCAAGGCGAAATTGAATAGAATCCAATGATAGTTTTCAGTCAAGGCAATTTCTGTCAAGGCAATTTCTGTCAAGGCTAAGTAGAAATGTCCTAAAGCTGGCCAAATAGAAAAGTCCTATTG
>JBAWYZ010000380.1:0-2271 GCA_037143255.1 Leptolinea sp.
TTGTACGGGATTCCCTGGGCAGCCACCGGGATAGACCAGGATTATCCGGTGCGTTACCAGGCTGCCGAAATTGATCTTGAACCGGATGCGACATTCCACGACCTGAAGCCGGGGGATGATCTACATTCGGCATTGTCATGGGATGTTCTTCAAAAAGGGTTGTCGATAGCGAAACAAGCCAATTTACCAATCCTGTTGGTCAACGAACCGATATTAGTCTCTAATGGGAACAATAGCGAAATCCGCTACAACTTTTATTATCCACGCTGGGCGTATGATGCTTACCGGACAGAACTGCAGCACCAGTCGGACTTAAATGGCTGGATGTATCTGGATGCCTGGAATATTATTCCCATGCAAGAATTCACCAACAGCGCAATCCACCTGACAACGCCAGGGGAGGATTTACTTGCCGGCCGGGTGGCTGATGCGTTAAAAACATTGGCATGCAATACACACCCGACCGCCCCTTTTTAAGATTATTATTTAAGAGGAAGAGATTTTGAAATAATGGACATGTACTATTGTAGATTGTCCAAATTTGGAAAATTTCTTTTTGTTATAATTGTTTGAAGGTAGTGTTATTATTTAGAAAACAAATGGATATTCCCTTTTAGGAGGATATATGAAACCATTATTAGTTACTGCAGTGATCCACCTTGAAGAAGATTTATATGTTGCAGAATGCCCTGAAGTTGGAACCGCCAGCCAGGGAAAGACAATTGAAGAGGCGATTGCAAATTTGAAGGAAGCTACAGAAATATTTCTGGAAGAATTCCCCCAATCATTCCCTTCTCATCCTATTTTGACAACATTTGAAGTAAATTATGCCTAAACTACCGCGCGTTTCTGGCCAGGAAATACAGCGGGCTCTTGAAAGACTTGGCTTTCAAAGGGTGCGGCAGCGTGGAAGTCATGTTGTATTACGAAAAGGTGAGTTAGGTTGTGTAATCCCTTTGCATGACGAGGTCGCTGTGGGAACGTTGCGTAGTATTTTACGACAGGCAGGTATATCACCGGACGATTTTGGTTCGGCATTGAAATAAAAAAATATTAGGTAATCTCCTCCAAGTTCATATTCCACTTTTATCTTTAGGTCAATATGGTTATAGACCAGACGGCAACTCATCCTTCCAGGCTTTAAGAGAGAAAACCATTGGTAGTTTTTCATCACCATCTGGATGGTGCCAAAAGCCGTCATCACCCTTCTGCAAAAAAGGATACGACTGGAAAAAAGCATGTCCGGATTCGTGCAAGTATTCTAATCGCAGCCCGCTGTGGCATATCTCAGTGATAATCTCCCCCATTGTGTGTTGCCATTGGTAACAGGTAGTCGTTTCCAACGCAGCTGTGCGGTCGGCATAACTTCCCTCCTCCTGCCATTCGGTTGCTCCAGCCTGAAAATACGGGTACTTCAGTTTCATTTCATCACTATTGTCGTCAAATATCCATGTGAACGGATGCCCATCGGCTAAATACAGAAATCCACCCGGTTTTATATATTTCGCGGCGATTTGCATCCAGCGCGGCAGATCCGGTAACCAGGTGAGAACTCCGTAGCTGGCAAAAACAATATCGAATTGTTCATCCAGACTTGATGGCAGGTCGTAAATATTACTGCAAATAAATCGGGCTGGGATTTGGAGCTCATTGCTGAGGCTTTGTGCCAGTGCAATAGCTTTCGGTGAAAAATCCACCCCGGTGACTTCCGCTCCCAAGCGAGCCCATGATAGGGTGTCCATGCCGAAGTGGCACTGCAAATGCAGCAGCCGCTTGCCAGTCACAGCGCCGACTTCCGCTCGAATTATCGAATCCAATTTGTTTCCGCCCTGTTTGAAGGCATCCAATCCGTAAAATGTTGAGCGCGCGTTGATGTTAGTCCACTCGTCCCACAGTTTTTGGTTTTCGATGAGGTTTTTATCCATGCAGTAATTGTATCCGATGGAAAGATAACTTATCTATCGCCTTGATATTGCAATGGTAAATGATTAACCGGTAGGGGCGGACACATGGAAAAGAACATCAAGTGCACGCGGCTGTCCGCCCCTGAGATGGATGTTGGGGTACATGATCTAGCCAGGTGATTGATGGTGTCAGCAGGGCGGACAGCCGTCCGCCCCTACAAGAATTGAAAAGTAGGGGCTGGGCGAGTGACCTTTTACTTGAGCTTATCCACTTCAGTCTGGAATTTGCCCTTCATCGAAGAGAATTCCAATCCCTTACTGGCAAAATAATCCTTCATCAGCATACCGGGTTCTGGCATCGGTTCGC
>JBAWYZ010000381.1:0-2268 GCA_037143255.1 Leptolinea sp.
ATAAGAATGGAGGTATCATGAAATTTTCAACTCTGCAATCGATTGCAGATGTCCATACAATCATCGATCAATGGAACACCTTACTCGAAAAAAGTGCAATTTGCGTGCCATTCCTGCAGTACGATTATATTAACAGTTGGTGGCAGACACTGGGTGGTGGGGAATGGAAGCAAGGAGAACTTTTTGTTGTAACTGCCCATGAAGATGATAAGATTATCGGTATTGCGCCTATGTTTCGCACTTTGGATCAGGCAGGAGAGCCTGTTTTAATGTTGCTGGGCAGCATCGAGATATCCGATTATCTTGATATCATTGTCGATCCTGCCCACTTATCTGATTTTTTAAGCGAATTACTGGAATATCTCAACACCTTCCCCATGTCGGAATGGGTTAGGTTGGATTGGTACAATTTATTAGATAATACGCCCACCTTACCTGCTCTCAAACTGGCTACGGAACGAATGGGATGGGAATTTAACCAAGAACAATGTTCCCCAGCTCCTTTTATTTCTCTACCCGCCGATTGGGATAGTTATCTCAACATTCTGGATAAAAAACAGCGGCATGAGATCCGGCGAAAGATACGCCGTGCTGAGGAAAACATTCCAGCAAGTCATTGGTATTTCGTTGAGGATGAGGCAAATCTCAAAAATGAGATGGACGATTTTCTAAATCTGATGGCACAGGACGCTAACAAAGCCATCTTTCTGAACGAAACAATGCGGGCACAAATGCACGATATAGCCCGTGTAGCTTTTCTCGGCGGTTGGCTGCAATTAGCTTTTTTAGAGTTTGGAGGAAAAAAAGCGGCTGGTTATTTGAGTTTCGATTATGCCAACCATATCTGGGTCTACAATTCAGGCTTAAATGCCGATTTCTCTCAACTTTCCCCTGGCTGGGTGCTTTTGGGATATATTATCCAATGGGCAATTGAGCACAAACGGAATTGTTTCGACTTCATGCGGGGTGATGAAATTTACAAATATCGTTTTGGGGCTGTTGACCGCTTCGTAGTGTGCGCATCTGTGCGCCGATAAATCTTTATGTTCAATCGTCGCCTGCTGCATAGTATTCTGGCAGATCGAAAAGCGACAATCGCTCTCGCGTCCACGATAGGACTGGCAATTGCCGGAGGGATTCTCATTATGTGGCAGGCGCGCACCATCAGTGCCATCTGTGCGCGTGTTTTTCTACAGGGTGCATCTCTAAATGAGATGAAAGGCGCACTTACTGCACTCCTAATCATTCTTTTCCTGCGCTCCGGAGTTGTATGGGTACAAGAAGCATTAGCAGATATTACCGCCAGACGGGTAAAATCCACTTTGCGGACTGCGTTATGCGACCAGCTTTTTCATCTTGGTCCGCTTTATTTACGTGCAGAGCGAACCGGGGAATTAAATAACACCCTGGTAGAAGGAATTGAGGCATTAGACGCCTATTTTCGTGAATTTTTAGCCCAATTTGCCATTGCAATCGCTGTTCCTCTCACAATTCTCATTTTTATCTTTCCCATCGATTGGGTTTCTGGCATTATGCTGTTGGTAACAGCGCCCTTAATCCCGATCTTCATGATTCTCATCGGCAGCATCGCCAGCACTCTTTCCAAACACCAGTGGCAGCTTTTAAGCCGGATGAGCGCCCATTATCTCGATGTATTTCAAGGTTTAGCGACACTAAAAATATTCGGACAAAGCCGTGCCCAAATCCAGGTAATCTCGAAGATTGGGAGAGAACACGCCGCTGCGACATTACGCGTCTTACGGGTAGCGTTCCTCTCCTCATTCACCCTGGAACTAATTGCAACCCTCAGTACAGCCATCATCGCAGTCGGGATAGGATTGCGTTTATTAAATAGTTCGCTGAAATTCGAAGAAGCCTTGTTTGTCCTTTTCCTCGCCCCTGATTTTTACCTTCCCTTGCGCCAACTCGGACAACGATTCCACGCCAGCACAGCAGGTGCCAGCGCGGCTGAACGTATTTTTGAGATTCTGGATTCACATTCTTCAAACGGAGCGCAAGACATCATCTATCCAACTCCAGACTCCCAACGACTATCTAACCGTCCCACCATCCCCATATCTGAAATCCAATTCCAGAATGTTTCTTTTGCTTATCCCGGTGAGACTCATTCTGTGTTGAAGCAAATGTCTTTTACCTTGAAGACAGGCACAAGAACTGCCCTCGTTGGAGCAAGTGGGACAGGAAAAAGCACCATCGCCAGCCTTTTGTTACGGTTTGCGCATCCAACCGAAGGACAAATAAAAATTG
>JBAWYZ010000382.1:0-2257 GCA_037143255.1 Leptolinea sp.
GTTCAGAGGCATGCACTTCTGCAGGAGCGGATTCACCTTTCTGGGCAATTACCCGGCCGCCCACTTTTACCAACGGCAGCAGGTATTCAATGAGAATTGGTAAGGAAGCCACCGCGCGGGCAACGGCCAGGTCATAAACTTCACGGTGGCCGGTGATTTGTCCGAGGTCTTCGGCACGGGTTTGCAGTACATCAACCCATTGGAGTTTTAATATCTCAACCATATGCCGGCAGAATTCGGCTTTCTTGCCGACCGATTCCACAAGCGTTAATTGCAAATGAGGGTAGGCAATTTTCAAAGGAATACCGGGAAAACCTGCCCCCGTGCCAATATCAATCATTCTTTTCGGTTTTGGGTCTTTGAAGCCCTGCAGGCAGGTAAGTGAATCCAGAAAGTGTTTACTGCGGATTTCTTCCGGCTTGCGGATGGCGGTCAGATTGAATTTTTCGTTCCATACCAGTAATTCACGTTCATAAATATTAAAAGCTTCCCGTTGCGGGGTTGAAAGATGCAGCCCGAGAATGCTTTTTGACTGTTCAAACAAAAAATCCATAATGATTGATTATAACCAGCCTTGGAATCCCTGCCGAATCTTCTGGCAGGAAACTGGTCAATTTAAGTGCCCCATTCCCCATGGAAATTTGCTACAATACCTTTATGGAAAAAACTCAACCGGCGATCCAGGCAGTCATTTTTGACATGGGCGGCGTTATCCTGCGGTCGGAATCTGTCGTCTCACGCACCAAACTGGCCAAGAAGTTTGGACTGACGCGCAAAGAACTGGAAAACATCGTCTTTCAATCTGATGAATCCAAAAAGGCTGAACTGGGCGAATTCACCGCTGAACAGCACTGGAATAATATCGCACGCCTACTGAATTTCCCACAGGCAGAGCTGGCGGAATTCCAGCGGGCGTACTGGGATGGCGATCAGGTGGATGAAGAGCTGGTAGCTTTTATCCGTGGGCTGCGCGGGAAATATAAAACCGGCATGTTAAGCAACGCCTGGCATGGGGCACGCGAACGGATTATGGCAGAATATCATTTCCTTTCGGCGTTTGATGCGGTGATCTTTTCAGCGGATGTGCATCTGCGCAAACCCGACCCGCGCATCTTTCTTTTGATGCTGGCACGGTTGGGAGTGAAGGTAGCCGAGGCGGTGTTTGTGGATGATTTTATGGAGAACATCGAAGGCGCCCGCGCGGTGGGGTTGCAGACGGTTCTGTTTAAGACGCGCGAAGGGGTGATCAGGGAGTTGAAGGAGATGGGGGTGGGGTAGGGTTATTCATATGCTAAAGAGTATTTATCACATTCCAGTGATGTATAATTTTCAACTAATCGTAACGTAGAATTAAATTTTACAAAATAATTTTGGGACGTTTCCTCATTTCCTCATTCAGGGACCCTTCTGATGTCATTTATAAAAAATATTTATAAAAGGTTTCCATCCATTTCAACCGGGATTTTTATTTTTGTCATCATGATGTTGGGATCTTTCTTGAGAATTCAATATCTGCAAAAAACGGATTTCCCCCTTAATGATGGGGGCATGTTCTATACTATGATCCTGGATTTGCAGAAAAACGGGTATGTCTTGCCTTTTTTTACATCCTACAATCAAAGCCAGATACCTTATGCTTATCCACCCCTTTCTTTTTATATCGTGGGTTTTCTTAACCAATTCCTGCATATTGATCTGATCACTATTTTCCAAACTTACCCTTTTTTCTTTAATCTTTTTTCTATTCCGGCTTTTTATTTCTTAGGGAAAGAAATCACAAGAAATTACCGTCAAGCTTTGCTCGCTACAGCGTTTTATGCAATTCTGCTTCCCGGGTTTGAATGGTTGATTTCTGGTGGTGGATTGACCCGATCACCTGCCCAAACATTCTTTATTATCTCTTTTTGCCAATATCTTGCCTTTATTAGAACAAAAAAACAGTCAATATTTCTGTTATCAATTTTAACTGCCGCAATAATGACGCTCTTTCATATAGAATATTGCTGGATGCTAGTCTTTAGCATTTTATTATTCTCCGTCAATTCATTGTCTTGGCGAGAATATTTAAAGACAAATATCTGCTACCTTATTGGGATTGGCATATTTACCGCTCCCTACTGGGCAACCATAGTCAATTATCATGGTTTGTCACCTTTTCTTGCTGCTTTTTCCGCAGGAGAATTCAATATCATGAATTCCATAGGACGATTTTCCCTTTTAGTTTTTACGCAAGAACCAATCTCAAACTATATTAACG
>JBAWYZ010000383.1:0-2256 GCA_037143255.1 Leptolinea sp.
ACATTTTGTTGAGTGGCCTTTACATTGATCCGGGCAAATTGACAATTGCAAAATCGATTATTTTCAAAATCCCCTATATTGAGCTTAATAACCGGGCGATTGCCATCGATGTTTTGCAAAAGCTGCGCTCCGATGTTGCTCAAAAATATAATGCGATTGTGTTTGAAGATGCTGGTGATTTTCTAAAAGTCGCTATGGTCGACCCACTTGATATACAGGCTACCAGTTTTATTGGCGCAGTTTTAGGTAAACGTGTTGAGACATATTTTGCCGACCCAGCCGCTTTGCAAAAAATCCTGGAGACGAAATATGGTGCGCAAGTGGGCGGTGAGGTCACCAGAGCCATGGAAGATGTTACCGGTGAAGTCGTTGATGTTTCCGGAAACCTGAAAGAGGCTGAAGCGCTACAGGGCGATATCAGTTCTGCTCCGGTTGCCAGAATTGTTAATGTCATTTTGGAGTACGCCGTGCGCATGAAGGCTTCCGATATTCATATCGAGCCACGGGAAAACAAAATGATTGTGCGTGACCGTATTAATGGTGTTTTGTCCGAAAAATTGATTCTGCCAATTAAGCTTGCCCCTTCTGTTGTGTCGCGTATCAAAATCCTCTCCAATTTAAAGATTGATGAGCACCGTGTCCCACAGGATGGCCGTTTTCAAATTAAGGTCGATACCAATTACATTGATTTGCGCGTCTCAATTCTACCTACCGCCTTTGGCGAAAAGGTAGTCATGCGTATTTTAGAAAAAGGTGGCGGCGCTATTACCCTCGATAAAACCGGGCTTCGTGGCCGAAACTTGGATGAATTCACTAAATCAATCAAGAAAACTCTGGGTATTGTATTAGTTACCGGCCCTACGGGCTCTGGCAAAACAGTGACCCTGGCCAGTTGTTTAAAGATTTTGAACACCGAGGCAGTAAATATCCTCACTTTGGAAGATCCTGTTGAAATCCGCATTGAGGGCGTTAATCAGGTGCAAGTGAATGCTGATGTCGGCCTTACTTTTGCCAAGGGCTTGCGTTCCTTTTTGAGACAAGATCCAAATATCATCATGATTGGAGAAATCCGCGATGGTGAAACTGCAAGTCTTGCCGTGCAGGCTGCGTTGACCGGACATTTAGTACTGGCAACTTTGCATACAAATTCTGCCGCCACTGCTATCCCCCGTTTAATCGATATGGGGGTCGAACCTTTCCTTTTGGCTTCAACTATTAATATTTGTGCTGCACAAAGACTTATCCGTAAGGTTTGTGATAATTGCCGCGAACAGTATCCTGCTTCTGCAGAGGAATTGGCGACCATCAAGCAGGGCTTGGCCACAATCAAAGGATTCAACTTTGATAACTTAATTGCTAAATACAATGGGCAGTACCCTCTTTCCCGCGGCAAAGGCTGTGATACCTGTTCAAACACCGGCTATAAGGGACGTATTGGTATTTTTGAAGTATTGACTATTAGTGAGCATATTCGCAGCATGATTATTACACATGAAGCTGCTCAGAACATTGAAAAAGCAGGCCTGGAAGAAGGAATGACCACTATGTTACAGGATGGTTTGATTAAAGTACTCGAAGGAATGACCACACTAGAAGAAGTTTTCCGCGTAATCAGTTAAATTTATTACATATATATTAATGGACGGCGATAATTCAACTTTCAACCAGATGCAGGATTTCAATAATGTAAATACCAGTGGTTTGAATATGGCCCAGCCTTTGCCTCCACTACCACCTTTGAATTCTACACAGGTAATTCCTGCTGCACCAATTCCTACGGCCCCAATGCCACCGCAGCAAGCAGCAGTTGTTGAAGCGCCTGTACTACAAAGAACTGATAATTTTGACGCGTTGATGGATGAAGAGCATCACTTAATGAGGGAGTTACCAAAAGAAGCCACGGATATTAATGCTGAGGGCGTAAAATTAATGCGTGGGCCTGACTTTACACCTGCCGCAATGACACCTGCTGCAATGACAGCGGCCAATGCTCCTATTGGTGGCGTCCCCTACAATCAGATTGTTGCCCAAAATTCTGCCCAGACAGTGGTTGCTGCCGTTACAAATGCTACCGATGCCAATGTTGCTTTTCAAAACGAGCAATTGCAGGCTTTGACCCCTGCCCTAACAAATATTCCCGCTCCCGAGGGCCATGCTGCCGAAATCGGTATGAATCAGGAGGAAATGGCCTCCTATAAATCGCAATTGGACGATTTGCTATCACTGGCCATCGAAAAAGATGCCTCCGATTTACAT
>JBAWYZ010000384.1:0-2253 GCA_037143255.1 Leptolinea sp.
CAAAAGCACTTGACTGATGACCATGACATGATGAGGGTGACGCTGAATATTGGTTGCGGCACCAACGGTGCTTTACCCAAGCGTCCGGCCATGCAGCCTTTGGTGGACAGCATGGTGGCACTGTACCGACGCTTTCCTTTCAGGCTGCATTTGTCAGGGGCTGATTTTGAAAAGACGGTCAATGTTGAGTTTCAGTCTGAATTTGCCAAGTCACTTGCCGCACAGGGCATGTTCTGTGAGGTGCATGACTGGTCGGGTCAATGCAGTTTAAGCCAACTCACCGGTTTGCTTGGTGCATCAGACTTGGTGATTTCCAGCGATTCTGGCCCATATCACATGGCCGTCGCATTAGGCATACCTACAGTATGCTGGTTTAATTTTGAGACACCTGCCTCTTACCACCGACAAATGGGTGTGCAGATGGTGATTAACCCCTCTGCCGATGCGTTCACGGCTGCTGCAGTTCAGGCTTTGGCACTTTTTGATCCCCAAGCTGGATAAAACGGCATACTGCCCCTTGGCACGAATCCATTGGTCGTGCGTTCCCATTTTGAAACCCGATGGACCCTACCCAAGCGTCAAGATCACTGAAGCGGTGCAAGATGTGTAAGGATATGGTCTTGTTCACATTGAAGTATTCAAGTGCCTATTAAAAATTTTCAATCTGATATATCAATTCGCCCATAAAAACAGACAGTGTTAATCCTATGAACGAGGTCAAGAAAACCAAGTTTGTAATTTCCGTGGTCATACCAGAAACAAACAGATGCATCATAAATATCAGTGCTGCAAATGATACAATTTTTTCCCAATTTTTTTGTGCCGATAAACACTTCAATGGTATTCGTATTTTCTTCGATCACTATCCGATGTTCTTCAAACCAATCTTGAGAAAGTAGGATGGATTGAACGGCGAGCGGACTGGCGAGTAAACGAAGCACTACTTTTTCTCCTTCCGCGACGAAGATTCCTTGCTCCAAATGTTCGAACGGTCTGCGCAGCGTCTTATACGGTTCAAGTTCCGGAAGTTCAAGTGTGGCGATATGGTGAATTGATGATATCATGTCTTTGGAAGTATAGCAAAAGTTTGGTATTTTTATGAATAAAATTGTTCTCTGCACGTAACGCACTGCGCTGATTCGGCGTAGAAAGGTTTCCTGTAATGTCCGTTCGTACTCGTTTTGCTCCTTCACCAACCGGATATCTTCATGTCGGCGGTCTCCGCACCGCTCTTTATGCATATCTTTTTGCAAAACAAAACAATGGAACATTGATTCTCCGCATTGAAGATACAGATCAATCCCGCAAAGTGGAAGGTGCAACCGAAAAATTAATTGAAGCACTGCAATGGGCCGGAATTGATTACGATGAAGGTCCGGGAAAAGATGGAAACCACGGCCCATATATTCAATCAGAACGTCTGGCGATCTACCGTACCCATTCTGATTTGCTGCTTAAGAACGGGAAGGCCTACCATTGTTTCTGTTCCGCTGAACGACTTGAACAACTACGGTCATCCGGTGCGACAATGTATGACCGTCAATGCCGTGCCATTCCGTATGATGAAGCTCAACAAAGAGCAGTGGACACAATAGAGGGTCCAGTTTTGATAGTGGCAGGTGCCGGAACTGGCAAGACCCGAGTCATAACCCAAAGAATCCTGAACATTATAAAAAAAGGTGTGGCACCTTTTGACATATTGGCTATAACATTTACAAACAAGGCAGCTTCGGAGATGAGGGAGCGAGTGAGAGACCTTCTCGAGAATGATAAGACTCTAAACATTCCCATCTCTACCAGAGAACGGCCTTTCATTAGTACTTTTCACTCACTTGGTGTACATATCATCCGCGAAAACGCCACCCTCCTCGGACTGACCCGAAATTTCACAATTTTCGACCGTGGTGACTCAAAAAAGGCAATAAAGGAGGCTTTGGTCCAGTGTTCCATTGATCCAAAACAATTCGACCCTGGAACGATACTAAATATGATTTCACGCGCCAAAGGAGACGGCATAGGTTACTTACAATACCAAGATCATGCAAAAGGTTATATGGAAGAGATTGTTTCACAAGTCTGGGAAAAATATGATGCAAAAGTAGCAAGCGAAAAAGCTTTGGATTTCGATGACCTATTACTCAAAACTGCCAACATCCTAGAAAAAAATGAAAGTGTTAGAAAACATTACAGCAATATCTGGAAATACATACACGTCGACGAATACCAAGACACAAACAGGGTGCAGTACAAAAT
>JBAWYZ010000385.1:0-2236 GCA_037143255.1 Leptolinea sp.
ATTTCCAGCCCCCGTCGCAATACAGACCGGCCAGCCGCTGACCCCACGTCCTTACCTGCTGTATGTGGGCCTGCGGGGGCTGTATAAGAATTTCCTGTTTTTCCTGCAGGCCTTCGCCCAGGTGCATCGGCAGACGCAGGTGGATTTGCTCTGTTATGGCGGTGGGGATTTCAAACCCGACGAAACTGCCGAGATTTCGCGGCTGGGTTTATCCGCCAGTGTGCGCCAGGTTCCCGGGTGTACCGAACTTTGGCCGTTGTACCAGCATGCTCAGGCCTTCGTTTATCCATCGCGATATGAAGGGTTTGGCATACCGCTGCTGGAAGCTATGGCGAATCGCTGTCCGGTGGTATGCAGCAAAACCAGTGCGTTTCCCGAAGTGGCTGGCATGGCTGCGGAGTATTTTGAACCTGATCAAATTGATACGATGGTCGCCGCTATATTGCGGGTAATTACCAACCCCCAACGGCAAGCCGAACTTCGCACCTTAGGACTTGGCCAAATGGCACCCTATACCCGCCAGCGGATGGCTCACGAAACCATGGGTGTGTATCAACGACTTATTGCTCAGTAACGGTGTTGCGCTTGACGGCGAATTCATCTGACCTTTCTGGTTGTATTCTGGGTACGCGCATTGATGCGACCAGTTATGAATCCGCCACCATGCGGATTATGCAATGGGCCGAGCAGCGCCGCAGCGCCTGTATCCATGCGGCCAATGTGCACATGATCATGGAGGCCCATGATCGGTCTGATTTTCAAGCCTTACTGAATCGCGCCGACCTGAATACGCCTGATGGCATGCCGTTGGTCCATATGTTGCGCCGTCTGGCCAACCCCCGGCAACAACGGGTGTATGGTCCCACACTCATGCTCCATGTTTGCACTGCCGCCGCCCAGGCGGGAACTCCAATAGCGCTCTATGGAGGTCGTCCCGAGGTGTTGGCCGAATTGCAAAAACGCCTCCTGATACTGTATCCTGCATTACAAATAGCCTTTGCCGAGAGTCCCCCTTTTATTTCGGCGCAGGAATTAGCCAGCGATGAATTGGTGGAACGAATTACCGCCAGTGGCGCCCGCATCCTTTTTGTGGCGCTGGGTTGTCCCAAGCAGGAATGGCTGGTCAATCATCTCCGGCCCCGCTTGGCGATGCCGATGCTGGCGGTGGGTGCGGCTTTTGATTTTCATGCCGGTGCGGTGGCTCAGGCCCCGCGCTGGATTCAGAAACTCACGCTGGAATGGCTCTATCGGCTCTGGCAGGAACCACGGCGTTTGTGGAAACGTTATGCGTGGAATAATCCCCGCTTTCTATTGCTGGCAGGTTGGCAATATTTACGTGGTGAAGGACGTACAAATGTGTGAACTAGCTTCTGTTCCGGAACTGCATAACAAAACACTCGCAGTTATAATGCCTGTATACAATGAACAGGCAAGCGTACGTAAAGTTGTGCAAGAATGGGCGTTTGAATTAGACAATTGGCTTGATGATTTTGTAATTATCGCGATAAATGACGGGAGTAAAGATGACTCACTTAGGGTGCTTCAGCGGTTGAAAAATGAACTTGGCAATCGATTATATATCATTGATCGCGAGAATCGTGGACATGGACAAAGTTGTATTGAGGGCTACAAAATTGCCGCAGACAACAATATTCCTTGGGTTTTTCAAATCGATTCCGATGGACAATGTGATCCTCAATATTTCTTCAGACTTTGGCGTAAACGTGATAGCAGTGATGTTGTATACGGTATACGGACTCAACGTGATGATGGGTTGAAAAGAATGATTGCCAGCATGGTGCTGCGAATGTTCATTCTTGTTTTGTTTAGATCATGGTGCTGGGATGCAAATGTACCCTATCGGATGATGCGATCAGAAAAAATTAAAAAATATTTAGATGTCATCCCTAAGAATTTTAATTTGGCAAACATCGCACTGTCGCTACTGTTGCGACGCGACAAAAAAATGAGGCATGGGTATATTTCAATTAGGTTCCGAGAACGCTATGGTGGTGAGCCAAGTGTTAAGATGTCGATTTTTGGACGTAAGGCGATAGAATTGCATCGCGATATATCGAATTTATTGAAATGAATGATTGTAAAAAGAGGTGGTCTCTGATGTGTGATATATGTAACATGTTGAAAAAGATATTCCTTGTGAAGCCGTGGCTTACTTCTGCCAGTGTTTCTATGGGCATAATATTGCTTTCATGTACAACAATGCTGCTATTTGTAT
>JBAWYZ010000386.1:0-2216 GCA_037143255.1 Leptolinea sp.
TTGCCTCAAATCTTCTTAGACTCAAGAATCATCAGCTCTTCCGGGAATTGCTGATAGGATGGTCAACGTATTATACCTCGGCTTCTTTTACGGTGAATGCTGATGCTTATAACAGTTGGTATGATCATGCCGGATCAAATTCCGACGGATCAATTGACTGGGAAAATGACATTGAAGGTGTTACGGAATACCTGGAGCCAAGCGCCAAACCAGGAAAACCGATTGTTACGCCGGCAAACAACACGATATGGACCGACGGAATCACACAAACCATTACGGCCACAAGCACCAAGGCAGTCAGCATCTTTGGTACGTTTACCTCATCCAATGATATAGTCAATCCGCTTACAGACCCAAGAATACCCAACGCAACAGACTTTGATATCAGTGGCAGTGGTACTTCCCTGCCAGTCAATCTTACTGGAACGGCTGGCGGGATTGTGATTTATAAATATCGATTTATCAGCACAAATGCCAGTGGGCTAAGCGATGAATCCGGTGTTTATTCCTACACCATTGATTTGAGACCCGCCACCCCCGGATCTGCTGTTACTGTGACTCCAGCTACGCGGGATGTAGCAAAGGACGCCGGTACAACCACTTTCAGTGTCTCGAACACCGGAACAGGAACAATGCCGTGGACCGCGCAGGTAATATCCGGAAGCAGTTGGCTTTCGATCACATCCGGTGCAAGCGGAAACAATGCCGGAAACATCATCTGCGCATTCAATACCAACACCGGCACATCAGCGCGTACGGGGACTATCCGGGTGACATCAGACGGGGCGATCGGCAGTCCTGTGGATGTGACTGTGACCCAGGCCGGAGCCTTCGAACAACCCGTGCTTTCAGTAAGTCCAACCAACCGGGATGTGGCAAATAATGCCGGTGTAACCCCGTTCGGCGTTTCAAACACCGGCACAGGAACAATGCTCTGGACTGCTCAGGTAACATCCGGAAGCAGTTGGCTTTCGATCACGTCCGGTGCAAGTGGAAACAATGCCGGAACTGTCACCTGCGCATTCAATTCCAACACCTCAACATCATCGCGCACCGGCACGGTTCGCATAACAGCAACCGGCGCAACAGGCAGTCCGGCGGATGTTACGGTGACCCAGGCCGGAATTACGCAACCTGTTCTATATGTGTCTCCTGTCAGCCGGGATGTTGCTAAAGATGCCGGGATAACAACATTCAACGTCTTCAATATTGGAACTGGAACCATGGCCTGGACAGCCGCAGTGACATCAGGCGGTAGTTGGCTTTCGATCACATCAGGAGCCAGTGGTAGCTATTCAGGAACGATATCATGTAGTTATTTTGCAAATACTACAACATCAAGCCGCACAGCTACGATTCGTGTAACTGCGAGCAGCGCAACTGGCAGTCCGGTGGATGTGACTGTGACCCAGGCCCCAACGCCTATAGGGTGTTTGGCGATGATAGATGGAAATTTATTGCTCCATATACCAAATATTTCATATGTTGATCCAATATCGGGGACCCTGTCGCTTTTGGCCGATTTTGTTTATGAGTTCAATCCGAAGTATCCGACGTTTACACTTTTTAAATTGACAAATTATAATATTATAAACAATCCATCTGATTTATGTGCCGCATCAACGCTATCCAGCGATTTTAAAATCCATGTTCCTGATGTTCTGCTTCCAGATGGAATCACTCATTTATGGTTGAATTTGGAATATGATCCGGCTTTTTCCATTGAGGGAAATGGCTATTTTTTTGATGCAACCTATGGAATTATTTCTAATTGATACGGATATGACAGGAAATCGCGTACTGGTTCTGGCGTCCCACCCTGATCTATAGCCCTGATGATGAAACCATCGGCTGCGGAGGGGTTCTCGCCCAGTCTGGATGTGGTGGTGGTTCATGCAGGTATTGAGATGTTGGAAATGGTCGAATCGGTACGCCTCAAAATACCATTCCTTTCCTCGGTTTTGATTCATGAAGACCGAGTCGAAAACATATAGCGTAATGCCTTGAAAAGGAACTTGATGATGATTGAAAAATCAGGATTTAATAATTCCAATTTTCGATCTTATGAACCTCTACTCATGACGCAGTTGCGCCTGTTGGATGCGCTATTGGGAACAGCTCTTTTCTTTTTGATAGACGAGTATCACCATGAAATGCAGTCCAGTGCAAAAGAAGTTGGATTTATCCTGTTTTTTTTGATTTTGATTGTGTTGCAT
>JBAWYZ010000387.1:0-2205 GCA_037143255.1 Leptolinea sp.
TACAAACACCATTCGCAAAAGGGGGAGGGGGATTCATGCCCGAACTATACTAAATATTCTTCCGTAAAAAAAATTAACCCTCTTTTAAAGCCAGAACCCGGCCGTCAGTCAATTTGACCAGTTCAGCGGGGGTGATTTCAAATACCGCAGTGGGGGCGCCTGCCGCAGCCCAAATCGATTCAAACTGCAGCAGGTCTTCATCGATGAAAGTCTCAACCGGTTGATCATGTCCCACCGGAGGCACACCACCGATGGCAAACCCGGTGACCTGGTGGACGAAATCCGGGTCGGCCCGGTCAATAGGTTCGCCAAGGACAGCGCCGATGATTCTCGTGTTGACGCGGTTGGCCCCCGAAGCGATCACCAGTACCGGCTTGCGGCTGATGCGGGTGATGAAGACCAGTGATTTGGCAATTCGCGCGACTGTGCAACCGATGGCCGCAGCAGCCTCAGTCGCCGAGCGGGTGGACTGGTTGTGTTCTACAACTACATGCGTATAGCCGTTTGTGGTAAGAAAGTTCTGAACTTTTTGGGCAGAGGGTGATAGTGGCATCTGTGCAGTCTCCAGGGAGGGATTTCAGAATTGTAACTGGAATTTCATCAAATCAATAAACTACAGTCAGACATTCTCCCAAATAATAAGGATTATTGAACCATTAAAAAAAGTGGAACACCAACATTACGCCGTTTTAAACTGCCAAGACACGCAATAGCAAATCAAACACTAGGTCGGCAGGTTAGGTGAAATGAAATCCATTTATATCGGGATAGTTTCAATCAAATACATTTATGGAGAGCATTGCATTTTATTCAACCTATGGAAGGATAAGTTTGAAAGTAGAGTAATGCGAATCAACCTCCATTTATATTTTCTTTATATCTTTCCATAAAGTCCTCACATAATCTTCATGTCCATTTGATACCATTTATGGTTGAAACAAAATATATTTCCAAAAATTAGTACCTATTCATAGAAACATCAAGAAGGCAACACAATATGAAAATCGATTCCACTTTCGGCTCCATGGTGATGGAACCCAACCTTAACCACACCCCACCCAAAACCTGGCGCCGTTGGCTTATTGGTAACCCGCTGCTTACCGCGGATGCCCCCAATCAGACAATTGGAAAGATGATCGGTCTGGCAGTTTTTGCATCCGATGCTCTTTCTTCCACTGCCTATGCTTCGCAGGAAATCCTCATCATTCTGGCGTACGCCGGCACTGCTGCCCTGGGATATGTCTTTCCCATTTCTCTCGCAATTGTCACGTTGATGGTCATAGTGTCCATCTCGTACGAGCAAACCATCCACGCCTACCCGGGCGGAGGTGGAGCGTATATTGTGGCGCGTGATAACCTGGGCGAATTGCCCGCACAAACCGCCGGCGCTGCCTTACTTACTGACTACATTTTGACGGTGGCTGTATCCATTTCCTCCGGTGTTGCTCAAATCACTTCCGCTTTTCCCAACCTCTATGCACTACGGGTAGAAATTGCGGTAGTTCTGGTGCTTTTTGTCATGACCATTAACCTGCGTGGGGTCAAAGAATCAGGTATCACCTTTGCCATTCCAACCTACTTCTTTGTCATCGCTATGACGCTCACAGTTGGGATTGGCTTCTTCCGTTACTTAACTGGCACTTTGGGAACAGTAGTCAACCCGCCGGAATTTATTACTGACGGCACCATTCATATGATTACGCCCTTCCTATTACTGCATGCATTTTCCAGCGGTACGGCTGCCCTGACGGGTATCGAAGCCATTTCGAATGGTATTACCGCCTTCAAAGAACCACGGAGTAAAAATGCCGGCATCACGTTGGTGTGGATGTCTGGTATCCTGGCTTCGCTTTTCCTGGGGATCTCCTTCTTAATTGGACCTATCCACGCTGTCCCCTCGGAAGCCGAGACGGTCATTTCCCAGTTGGCACGCACGGTATTTGGCGGACAAAACTTTCTTTATCTGGCGGTTATCGGCGGGACGGCCATCATTTTGATCATGGCAGCCAACACTGCCTTTGCCGACTTTCCGCGCCTTTCAGCATTGCATGCCGGTGACGGGTTCTTGCCCCGCCAGTTAACCTTTCGTGGAAGCCGCCTGGTGTACTCGCGTGGAATCATGGCGCTGGCGGGACTTTCTTGCCTGCTGATTATCCTCTTCCAGGCAAGCGTTACCCGGTTAATCCCCCTGTATGCTATTGGAGT
>JBAWYZ010000388.1:0-2205 GCA_037143255.1 Leptolinea sp.
GGCCCACATATCTCCGGGCTTATTCGGGTCACTGCCAGCAGCAAACGCGGTCTGGCTGAAACTGCCTAACGCCAGTACCAAAAGCATGATGATGGCTGCGATGTTCAGGAACTTCATTTTGTTTTGTCGCATGTTTCCTCTACTTTCTTTTCCTAGTTGTGATTTGAATTCCAATTCCGCTTCTTTAGTTTACATCAGGCGCCGTAAACATTCCATAAAGCGCCCGTGAATCCTACATAAATTCGTCGAATTTCTGGCCAGTTTGAAGATTTTCCGATCGAATTTCATAGATCAAGCCTCGTATAAAGGAAAAATAATCTCCAAATCACTTTTTAGAAATATTTGGTCACGAAAATTTATCATCCATGTGTAATTGGCCCAATTATACAATTTGGTCCTACACATCCGCTCGGCTTTCCCGGTTCTGGCGCTGGGACCTGAGACGGTGGTGGATCGTAGTTGTCGCAGATTCCCGGCATAGTTCTAGAATAACAGTACGGTGTCGGGTACTAAAGTAATTATACTCTTTGTGAAAAATTCACTTTATCAAGACACAAAATAATTGTTCTATTTGATCCTTTAATAAATTTTATCAGGTTTCCAAGGTATAGAAGGTGGAGGCTTACCCGGTTCTGGTGCTGGCGCTGGTCCCTTCGATGGCGGCGGATCGTAGTTGTCGCATATTCCCGGCATGGATCCCGTGGGGGTGGAAAAACCGGACGGCAACCGGCAAGTATTATCAACTCCCCAAAGTGCTTTCAGGGGATAATTTATCGTATCATCTTTGATGGGAGAGCCGGCTTGTTCCAGGGTGAAATGGTCGTTGAATTCAAACATCGACCAATCCAACATGCCGACATCCGACCAGGGCAACCAGATAAACTTACCCTTCTCGCCGCCGGTCAATGTGTTTTTGAAGGCAATTTCTACCACAGATGGATCAACTTTTGAAAGACGTGACCAGGCTAAATCCGCGTCATTTCCCTTGCCATCATTGAACATTTCTTCGTAATAGCCTCGGCCTTCTGACAAAGTGGGGTCTGGCTTGACCACAGTTTGTCCACCGATGTTCAAATCCGGATTGGTGAGAACCATCACTGTTTTAGTTGACCATTGTGTATCTTTTGGCATGCCTGTAAGGATCAACAAATCACCGCGGCTGTCCAGATCGGTATCAATCTCAACCATAAAATGAGTCTTCACATCTTGGCTGCTAGTAAATGGCAAGTTTACTTTGAACAGCACATATACCCACAGCGGATCCGCTCGGTTAAGTTGGACCATCTTAAGATCGGCCAGCGGCAGATAATTCATGGATTGGTCAAAGGGACGTTCATATTTTCCATTTTTGAAGTCATCCCCACCGAAAGCCTTCTTCTGGCTAGCGGTATTTTCATTTGTTTGATCATTTACTGTTTGGAATTGGTTTTTGTTCCCAATGGGCGAACCTGGCAGATCTTTATGCACAATCTCCGGCACCGCGGTCACTGTTGCGGTTGGCGCTGGTGGAACAGTAGGCGGAACAGTAGGCGGAACGGTTGGCTCCGGTGGAATGATTTGTTGAACCTGGGCTTGCGTTGGAGGAACTGGCGCTTCTACTTTCGCCAATGAAGCATTGCAGCCGGATAGTACCAATGCCAACACCAAGATCGGTGTCAAAACAAGAACTTTCATTTTATCCTCCTGACCTAATTGCGTCCAAATTATAAGCCCAGAAATAATTCATAGAATGCTTGCAGTGGATAACGGATTACTATGAATCAATGAAAAGCACTTACAAGCCAATACCAGGTGTGCTGTACTTATTGCGAATCCTCAGCATGGAGCTCCTGTAGGGTTCTTACAGGGAACATTCGGAGCATTTGGAGCCCCGCGCGATGGCGCAGGATCGTAGTTGTCACAAATTCCCGGCATAGACCCCGTGGGGGTGGAAAAACCGGACGGCATCCGGCAAGTGTTATCTATTCCCCACAGCGCTTTCAATGGATAGTTTATGGTGTCATCTTTCATGGGAGAGCCGGCCTGTTCCAGGGTGAAATGGTCGTTGAACTCAAACATTGACCAATCCAACATGCCGACATCCGACCAGGGCAGCCAGATAAACTTACCCTTCTCGCCGCCCGTCAATGTGTTTTTGAAAGCAATTTCTACTACTTTGACAATGTCACATAAGACGAATGTCCTAGACATTGGTAAGGAAATTGC
>JBAWYZ010000389.1:0-2192 GCA_037143255.1 Leptolinea sp.
AACTAGCAGGCTGCGTCAATTTTTTACGGAGCTCTTCTTTTCCTGTTATTGGATTCTGTCCAGTTGTGAGACTCTGTCCGCAACTTGCGCATTTCTTCCAAATCAGCTCAACAGGCTTGCCGCACTTTTGGCAATATTTCTTACCAGTCAACGGGCAAAACTGGCTGCCCGGAGGGTGTTCTTGTTGACAGTAAGGACATTGCATCACTTGTCTCCTTAAGATTTTCTATTGGAATGGAGCTGAACTAACCTGAGCCTCTATTATTGGATGGAATAATCGGGCATGAATTTAATGGATGGATACAACCCCACGCTGCCTCCGGAATCGACATAATAACGCAAGGCGGTCTTTCCCTGCCAATATTGAACGTTCAAATCCTTGACTGTATTTGCTAAATATGCCACGTATGGATTGTCTTGAGCGTCCAACGTTATGCTAGTATGGTAGCCCCAACCTAACCTGAAACGTTTTTTCCCAGAACTGAAGGATACAATATTCCAGATGCCATTTTTTTGAAAGGCAACTTTTAGCCAGTCTTCATTATTTTCATCAGCAAAATAACTGATGTATAGATTGTCCTTTTGATCAATTGCAAGTGATGAAAATTTCCCCACATCTGATCCAGCGCCATCAACAACCTCCAGCTTCCAATTTTGCCCATCCCATTCAGCTAACTTGAGATTCCCATTCGTTTCATCATAATAGCTGATCAAAGGGTATCCAAGGGAATTGAGAGCCATTGAACAAAAACTGCCTACATCTGGGCCGCTATCGACAGTTTCGATTGTATATTCGGACCCTGTCCAGCGGGCCAACTGAAGTTGATGAGGAATTTTGCTTTGATAACTGAGCAAGGGGTATCCGTTTCTATCCAACGTCAGTGAGATACGCATCTGTTCAGTGAGAAGTACTTCTGAGGTAAGCGGGCCGATTTGATCTACCGTTTGGATATCCCACTTTCCAGCTTGCTGCCTGGCCAGTTTAACAGTTTGGTTGGTTCGATCATAATAACCGATAAAAGCATTCCCATCCCAATCTAAAGCCAGGCTGGTGAAAAGCCCGACATCATCACTGGTATCGACTGTCTGCACATTCCAATTTGTGCCGTCCTGAAATGCATATTTTAAATCCCCGTTGCTCTGGGAATAATAGCTGATATGTGCCAATCCTTTTGGATCAAAAGACAACGATGAGAACAAACCTACATCTCCGGCGGCATCAACCACGCTGGCCGGTTCCCATTGATTTTTCGAGCGGCAAATGAATTTCAAATCCCCGTTCGTTTGATCATAATAACTGATACACGGGTAGGTCAGGCGCGGAATTGGCGAGGGGGTGCCAGTTTGAAAAGGTGTCTGTGTTACCGCAAATGTTGGGGTCTTAAACGTCGTTGGAGTAATAACCACGGTTGGGAAAATTATCTCTGTAGGAGAGAGCTCCGGCATCGATAAAGCATTTTCGGTTGAACTGGGCAGCGTACTCGTGGGAATGGCGGATTTGCCTATCCCTTTATTCACAACCATCCACGCCAGGAGCATTATGCAAATTATTGTTGCGATGATCGCTGCTCCCGCACAACCCAGGATGATCCAATTGCGGGCGTTTGGAGATTCTGTCCATGACAAAGTTTTTCCTGGTTTCGCGGCTGTGGTTACCGCTAACAGCAAGGTTCCGCAATACCCACAATTTAGCCAGTCTGGCTCGACTGGTTTGCCACATCCAGGGCAAAACTTCGGTGTATTGATAATTTTGCCAGTTTGTGGGCAATACAAGAGATTTGCGAGGTGCTGCTGATTGCAATGCGGACAACGCAGTAACCCGGGTTCTCCAACAGTTTGTGCTGATTCTGCACTGGATTCGCTCTCGGTCACTTCGGCTTGTCTCACCTTTTCTCCAGGGAGAGTCTGGGAATGGGCTGAAGTTTCTTTCGAGATAGTCAAAGTTTCGGGTAGAGGTTCTGGCTCAGGCTCTGCTGTGTTATCGGATAACGTCATACTAGGCATTTCGACTATTGGCCTAGTATGACTTATGAATTCTGGCTCCTCGGGATTACACTGTGCGGTTTCTTCAGTCTGCACCATTAATTCAACTTTATCGATAGTGGGTGACAATTCAGGTGTAAGAATTTGCACTTGATTTTCACTTTCGGATTCAATATCCTTCGGTTTTAGATCAGTACCGATTCGATCAA
>JBAWYZ010000390.1:0-2191 GCA_037143255.1 Leptolinea sp.
AAACTGGAATGATGATTTTCAAATGACCCTGCATATTCAGGATGATGTTTCCATCGTCCGTAAAACGGGCAATCTGTTTCTAACAAATATTCACCGCGTGTACGCCGGAAGCGACACCGAACCCAGTTTTGAAGATGACAACCTGGAAGATTACTTCCTGGGAAAGAAACCGGTGGGCAAAACCAACGAATCAAAAGTCGATCTGGGTGTGATTGTGCGTGAAATTGATGAATTGATTGTCATTAATGATGAAGCCCATCATATTCACGATTCGCGATTGGCCTGGTTTAAATCAATTGAGGATATTCATAACCGGTTATTGCAAAAAGGTGGTTTTCTATCCATTCAAATTGATTTAACTGCCACACCCAAACATACCAACGGGGCTATTTTTGTGCAAACCGTCAGTGATTATCCGTTGGTGGAAGCCATCACCCAGAATGTGGTCAAACACCCGGTCCTGCCAGATTATGCCAGCCGGGCTAAACTGGTGGAAGCCCAGAGTTCTCGGTACACCGAAAAATATGCCGATTACATCAAACTCGGGGTGGAAGAATGGCGCAAGGTCTACGTAGAGCATGAAAAATTAGGCAAGAAAGCCGTCCTGTTCATCATGACGGATGATACGAAGAACTGTGATGATGTGGCGGAATACCTGGGTTCAACCTTTTCCGAATTCAAGGATGCCATCTTAACCATTCATACCAATAATAACGGCGAGATTTCAGAGTCGGATAGCAAGAAAAGCAAAGAAGAATTGGAATTATTGCGCAAGGAATCAAACCTGATTGATAGTTGGGAAAGTCCGTATAAAGCCATCATTTCTGTCTTAATGCTGAAAGAGGGGTGGGATGTTCGCAATGTCACCACCATTGTCGGGCTGCGGTCGTTCTCTGCCAAAAGCAATATCCTGCCGGAACAAACCCTGGGGCGCGGTTTGCGGCGCATGTACCCGGATGTGGAAACCACCGAATACGTCAGCGTGGTGGGAACGGATGCCTTTATTGAGTTTGTTGAATCGATTCAAAGCGAAGGTGTAGAGCTGGAATATAAACCTATGGGTATCGGAACGGCCCCAAAATCTCCCATCATCATTGAAGTGGATAACGAGAATTTGAAAAAAGACCTCGAAAAACTGGATATTGAAATTCCGGTACTTACTCCCCGGATTTACCGTGAATACAAGAATCTGGCTGATCTGAATGTGGGCGCACCCGGCATCGTAAAAGTGCCTTACCGGAAATTCAGCGAAGAAGAGCAACGGGAAATCGTGTTCAAGGACATCGCTACCGGCGAGGTGACACATACCACCATTCTGGATACGGCAGGCATTGCCGACTATCGCAGCGTGATTGGCTATTTCACCCAGACCATCATGAAAGACCTGCGCCTGATCAGCGGCTACGACGTGCTCTACGGCAAGGTGAAGGCGTTTGTGCGGGATGAGCTGTTCGACAAGCAGGTGGAACTGGAAGACGCCAACACGTTGCGCAACCTGTCGGAACTGGCGGCCACGGTTACGCTAATCAACACCTTCAAGAAAGCCATCAATGCGCTGACGGTTCGGGACAAAGGCGATGCGGAAATCCGCGACACCATCAAGCTGCGGCAAACACGCCCCTTCGTAACGAAAGACCAAGGTTATCTGGTTCCGAAAAAGAGCGTGTTCAACAAGATCATCGGCGACAGTCATTTCGAGTTGCTGTTTGCCCGCTTCCTGGACGACTGCGACGACGTGATCGCGTTCGCAAAGAACTATATGGCGGTGAGTTTCAAGCTGGACTATGTGAACGCCAACGGCGATATTTCCAACTACTACCCGGATTTCATGGTGAAGCTTTCACCCAAAGCGCTTTGCATCGTCGAAACAAAAGGGCTGGAAGACATGGATGTGCCGCTCAAGATGGCGCGGCTAAAACAATGGTGCGAGGACATCAACCGGGTACAGTCCGCCGTGGCGTACAGCTTTGTTTTTGTCGATCAGGCAAGTTTCGAGAAGTATCGGCCAACTAGCTTCAAGACGCTGGTGGGGGCGTTCAAAGAATATCAATGATCTATGACCCGTTGCGGCGCCGAATTGCAAGTGCCCAATTGTCGGGAGATATTGCAGGCTACGTATTTGCTTGCTAGCGCTTTCGCGCCGTGGCTGATTGTTGGAGGGTTATATGTTTAGCGTATCCGCGCTCTATGC
>JBAWYZ010000391.1:0-2173 GCA_037143255.1 Leptolinea sp.
GTTTTAGATCTTCCCAGAATGGGTTGTATTAATGTGCATGGATCCCTCCTTCCGCGCTGGCGGGGAGCTGCGCCCATTCAAACAGCCATTTTAGCAGGAGACAGTGTTACCGGAATCACCATCATGAAAATGGATGCCGGTGTGGATACTGGTGCGATGCTGGATACTCGTCAAGTTAGTATTCTAGAATCAGATGATGCCGTCACCCTCGGGCAACACATGGCAGAAACCGGGGCAGCATTGTTGTTGGAAACCCTGCCATCCATATTGGATGGTTCAGTTCAGGCAGTTCCTCAGCCAGAGTCTGGAGTAACGTATGCTGCCATGTTGAAAAAAGAAGATGGTCTATTGGATTTCAATCATGCGGCGGTTGAACTGGCGCGTTGTATACGGGCGTTTACTCCCTGGCCGGGAACAACTTTTCTCTGGGAAAATCAACCGCTCAAAGTTATTAAAGCCAGAGCGGTTATTACAGAAAAAAACGCTGTTGGTGAAAAACTGATTTTGGAAGGATTTCCTGCGGTTGGGTGCTCTGATGGCGCTTTATTGTTGGAAGAAGTTCAACCGGCTGGGAAAAAAGCCATGAGTGGCAAAGTTTTTCTAAACGGCGCCCGGTCGTGGGGAAAGTGAGGTCAATATGAGATTTCTAGTTTTTGGCGCTGGCGCCATTGGGACATACATTGGCGGCATTCTCGCGCTGGCCGGGGAGGATGTTGTCTTTTTGGATCGAGAAGAGGTAGCCGTCGAGTTACGAAAGACCGGATTTTCCCTGGGGTTGCCAGATGGTGAAATGGAACTTTCGCAGCCGGTTGTGTACTCTTCCCTCGAGAAAGTACTGGCATCCGGTTCATTTGATGCGGCTATTCTGGCTGTCAAAGGATTTGATACAGCCAGTGTGTTGGAAATGGTTCGTCCGTTTGCAGACAAAATTCCGCCGGTGGTGTGTTTTCAGAACGGTGTCGAAAATGAAACAGCCATTGCGGCGGTGCTGGGTGAGAATCGGGTCATCCGCGGCACAGTGACCACTGCTATTGGTCGAAGGGGATTAGGCAGTATTGTGGTTGAACGCTTCCGCGGCACAGGTATTGCGGCGTCTCATCCGCTTTCAACGGCGATTGCAGCGGCTTGTAACCAGGCCGGATTAGGAATGACGGTTTTTCCAAATGGACTGGCTATGAAATGGTCGAAAATGCTGACCAATCTGATGGGGAATGCCACCTCTGCCATCCTAAATTGGCCGCCGGGGAAAGTATATGCCAATCCACAGATGTTCGATCTGGAACGCCGGCAGTTGCTGGAAGTATTAGCGGTGATGGACGCATTGCATCTGCCGGTAGTAGATTTACCCGGTGTGCCGGTCAGATTATTGGCGTTTACAATTCGATATTTACCATCTTTTTTGAGTCGTCCTTTGCTTGTAAAAGCCGTTGGTGGCGGCCGGGGAGCAAAAATGCCCAGCTTCCACATTGACCTTTATCAAGGGCGCGGAAAGAGCGAGGTTGACTGGTTGAATGGGGCGGTTGTGCGTGCAGCCGAGCGCGACGGAAAAAAAGCGCCAGTCAACAAAATGCTGGTTGAAGTTCTATTGAAATTGACCAGTGGGGAATGGAAAACCGAAGATTTTGACGGAAAGCCGGAGAAATTGGTTTGCATATTACCAAAATAGAAAACCTTAATCCTTAATGTATTTCTTTTTCCATTCAAAAAGTTTATTGAGCGCTTCGAGCGGAGACACGGTCATGATATCCAGTTGACGCAGTTCATCCAGCAGGGGATTTGTCTCTGGAAATAACGCCATCTGCTTTGATGTGATCTCATCAATTTTGACAGCATTTCCGGATGAGGCTTCCAATTCTCCCAGAATTTCATTGGCACGCTGGATAACTATTTTGGGTAGGCCGGCCAATTGACCAACATGGATGCCGTAAGAGCGGTCTGTTCCGCCCGGCACAATTTTATGCAGGAACACAACTGTGTTATCCACCTCAGTAACGGCTACGTTGAAATTACGAATCCCGGGCAACAGGTCAGCCAGTTGGGTTAATTCATGATAATGGGTGGCAAACAGAGTACGCGCCCGCAGGCCGGGATGGTTGTGAATGTATTCCACCACTGCCCAGGCAATGGAAAGTCCGTCATAAGTGCTGGTGCCGCGTCCGATTTCATCCAGTAC
>JBAWYZ010000392.1:0-2172 GCA_037143255.1 Leptolinea sp.
AATCAATACCATTCTACCCAAAGAATCACTCTTTACCTGAACTACTTATTTATAATAAAAGTTACTCGAACCAGGAAATCATTTTCACCGATCGGAAAACCAATAATCAATTGCTGTTCGGTCAAACCAGACGAACCTGAACCAACACAACATGGGATCGTTAATAAAAATCAAAGAATCGGAGAATGAATAAAATGGCTAAATATTCCCTCGGGATTGACTTTGGCACCGAATCAGCACGGGCAATTCTGGCTGATTTATCCAATGGAAAAGTCATCGCTACAGCTGTTCACCAGTACAAGGATGGTGTGATCGACCAGGCCCTCCCGGGCAGTAGTCAGCCGCTTCCTCCCAACTGGGCGCTCCAAAACCCGATGGATTGGCTGGAATCCATGGAAAAATCGGTTGTTGCGGCGATGGCTGAAAGCAAATTGGACCCTTCTTCGGTCGTCGGAATTGGGATTGATTTCACAGCTTGTACTGTCTTGCCCACAACGGAAGATGGAACCCCCCTCTGTGCCCTGGAGAAATTCCGCTCCAATCCACATTCATGGGTAAAACTATGGAAACACCACGGCGCGCAACCGCAGGCAGACCGGATTAACGAGACGGCAAAATCCATGGGGGAGAAGTGGCTCTCACGATACGGCGGTAAAATCTCATCCGAATGGGCTATCCCAAAATCGCTACAAATTCTCGAGGAAGCGCCAGAGATCTATCATGAGGCGCGCTATATTATTGAAGGGTGCGACTGGTTAGCCTGGCAGTTATGCGGGGTACTTTCCCGCAATTCATCCGCAGTCGGGTATAAAGCAGCCTGGAATAAAAAAGACGGATTTCCTTCCAAAACTTATCTGGCCGCCCTTCATCCGGAATTAACCGACCTGTTCGAAAAGAAATTTGGCGGTAATATCCTTCCTCCCGGAACAAAATCAGGAGGGCTGACCCCAGCCTGGGCAAAACGTCTGGGCCTCAATGAAGGAACACCAGTTGCTGTATCGATCATGGATGCCCACGCAGGTACCCCTGGAGCCGGAATCGGAGGCCCAGGCCCCATGTTTATGATCATGGGAACCTCAACCTGCCATATGTTACTGGGTGAAAAAGAAATGCTCGTGGAGGGCATTTGTGGCGTAGTTGAAGATGGCATTGTGCCCGGGTATTTCGCTTATGAAGCCGGGCAGGCCGGCGCCGGGGATATTTTTGCCTGGTTTGTCGATAATTGTGTCCCGCTTGAATACCACGAAGAAGCCCGCCAGAAAGGGATCTCCCTGCATGAAATCCTGGGCCAAAAAGCCTCCCGCCTGGCCCCTGGAGAAAGTGGACTGTTGGCCCTGGACTGGTGGAACGGAAATCGTTCTGTATTGGTGGATGCCGACCTGAGCGGTCTCCTGGTTGGAGCAACTTTAAGCACCCGGCCGGAGGAAATCTACCGCGCTTTGATAGAAGCCACCGCTTTTGGTACAAGGATGATCATCGAAGCATTCAACAACCAGGGTGTTCCGGTCAATTCCATAATCGCCGGCGGCGGTCTTACCAAAAATAAGATGCTCATGCAAATTTACGCAGATGTGATGGGTATTGAACTGGCAGTTACCGGCGCAGACCAGGTATCTGCGCTTGGCGCGGCTATGCTCGGGGCAGTCGCAGCCGGTAAAGCAGCCGGCGGGTATGAAAAACTAGCTGAGGCGGCGCATGCAATGGCTCAACCACACGCCAATGTTTACAAACCGATCCTGGCCAATGCCAAGGTTTATGATGAACTTTACATTGAATATGCCCGTCTTTACGATTATTTCGGTAGGGGAGAAAACCCGGTAATGAAATCTCTGCTGAGGATCAAAAAGAATGCCCGTACATGATACCAAACAGCTCTTTAAATAAATTGAATGGGTCATTTCAATTGACAGGCAGGGTGAATATTGCTAGAATGTATTCGTTATAAGAGGGTTGAGTAACGTTTAATGTTGGTTTCTATGTTTCCTGCTTTGCTCTTTTTAGCGCATTTATTAACTTATTGCTGTTTACCTGGAGATGGTCTTCAGGTATGAGAACCTAAACAAAAACCAAAAAATAGAGGAGAATGAGGAAAATGAACAAAGGAATGCTGTTGAAATCAAGATGGACCGGGTTGATCCTGGTCGCGATCCTACTGGTTACCAGTGTATTAAC